>JAYTMV010000310.1:0-22293 GCA_043728175.1 Sphingomonadales bacterium | reverse complement strand
AAGAAAAAGCGCAACAAGGATGAGGTTCCGGTCAAGGAATTCCGCGCCGAATGTAGGGCGTATGCGCAAAATTGGGTCAATGTGCAGCGCGAGCAATTGAAGCGTCTGGGCATCAACGGCGACTGGGATAATCCCTATCTGACGATGGATTTCGCGGCAGAGGCAGTGATTGTCACCGAACTGATGAAGTTTGCCGAGAGCGGCCAGCTTTATCGCGGGGCCAAGCCAGTGATGTGGTCGCCGGTTGAGAAGACCGCGCTTGCCGAGGCTGAGGTTGAGTATGAGGAAATCACGAGCACGCAGATTTGCGTGGCGTTTGAAATTATGGAGGCGCCTAACCGACCCGAGTTGGTGGGTTGTTTTGCAGCGATTTGGACAACGACGCCTTGGACAATTCCAGTAAATCAAGCAATTGCGTTTGCGGATGATGAAGAATACGCCTTAGTTCCATCGAATGGAAAAAAGGTGCTCATTGCGCGGAGAGCTTTTGAAAGTGCCAGCGCTGCCCTTCAGCTTGACTATGATATTTTGAACTATTTTGATCAGCACTATTGCGACGCGAATGGTGCTGATCTGGGATTGTTTATTGACGGCTCTGAGCTCGCCGGAACGATTGTCCGCCACCCGATGCACCATCTCGGCGGCTTCTTTGCCAAGCGGCGCCCGTTCCTCCCCGGCGATTTCGTCACGACCGAAACCGGCACGGGCCTCGTTCACATGTCGCCCGATCACGGTGAGGATGATTTTGATCTATGCAAGGCCAACGGCATCGATCCGGTCTTCGCGGTTGAGGGTGACGGAAAATACCGCGCCGACTGGGCGTGGCTGGGTGGCGAAGGCAGCGTCATCAACCCCAAATTCAATGCGCCCGATGGCCCGATTTGCACAGCCCTTCGCGAAAGCGGTGGGCTGCTCGCGGCGTCGGCGGATTACAAGCACAGCTACCCGCATAGCTGGCGGTCAAAGGCCAAGGTCATCTACCGCTGCACTCCGCAATGGTTCGTGCCGATGGATAAACCTCTAAAGTCCTCTCCCCTTCAGGGGAGAGGGTTGGGAGAGGGGGAGTCTATTTCGGCGACCACCGGAGCTGGCTCGAACGGACTCCCCCTCTCCCCGGCCCTCTCCCCTGAAGGGGAGAGGGAGGTTACGCTGCGCTCGACCGCGATGACCGCTATCGCCGCCACCCGCTGGGTGCCCGAAAAAGGCCAGAACCGCATCACCGCGATGGTCGAGGGCCGCCCCGATTGGGTGCTGAGCCGTCAGCGCGCGTGGGGGGTACCGATCACTTTGTTTGTTGACCGCAAATCCGGCCAGTATCTCTGCGACGCCGCCGTCAACGCGCGGATCATCGCCGCCGTGCGCGAACAAGGCGTTGACGCGTGGAGCGATGAGACCGCGCAGGGCTATCTGGGCGACGCGTACAAACTCGACGATTATGAGCGCGTGACCGACATTCTCGACGTATGGTTCGATAGTGGCTGCACTCATGCCTTTGTGCTCGAAAGCGGCAAATGGCCTGATCTGGTGCGTGCCAAAGACTATCAAGACTCCCCGGCGGATTTGTACCTTGAAGGCAGCGACCAACATCGCGGCTGGTTCCAATCCTCACTGCTTGAAAGCTGTGGCACGCGCGGGCGGGCACCGTATAAGGCGGTGCTGACGCACGGCTTTACGATGGATCAAAAGGGCATGAAAATGTCCAAATCGCTCGGCAACACGATCAGCCCGACCGACCTGATGCGCGATAGCGGTGCGGACATATTGCGGCTGTGGGCGCTGACCGTCGATTTCACTGAAGATCACCGCATCGGCAAGGAAATCCTGTCAGGCGTATCGGATCAATACCGCAAGCTGCGCAATACATTCCGCTATATGCTCGGCGCGCTTGAGGGGTTTGACACGGGAACTGTCCCTTTAGGGACTGTCCCCAAAGGGACAGTCCTTGATCGCGCAACCTATGAGGCGATGCCCGAGCTGGAGCGCTACATGCTCCATTTGCTCGCCGACATGGATGCGAAGTTAAAGGTGGCGGTGAATGATTTTGATTTCAACAGCTACGTCCGCCTGATCACCGATTTCGCGAATAATGATCTCAGCGCCTTCTTCTTCGATATCCGCAAGGATGCACTTTATTGTGAGGTAAATCCTACCACGGGCCGTCAAACCGATATGCGGAAAGCCTATCGCATCGTCCTTGACATCCTCTTCCACGCCCTCGTCCGCTACGCCGCGCCGGTGCTGGTGTTTACCGCCGAAGAAGTGTGGCAGACGCGGTACCCGAATGACGAGGTTTCAGTGCATTTGCTGGAGTGGCCGAAGGTTGAAGCCAGCTGGATCAATCAGCTATTGGCCACCATTTGGGGAGGTCGGCGCGTGCGACGTGCAATGATATACGGGCTCATAGAGCCAATGAGGCGAGAGAAATTGGTTGGCTCCGGTCTTGAAGTTGAGGTTCATTGGCCAGTTGTTGGGGACGAGGAACTCTGGCAAGAAATTTTGATCTCATCGACAGTTACTTATGAAGATCGTGCAGACGACCGGGCCACCAAAACAACCAACCACAAATGCGGGCGTTGCTGGCGGTATCTTCCCAAAGTTACCGAAGACGGCGCACTGTGTAAGCGGTGCGAGGGTATGTTGAATGGATAATCTTCTTCGCGCCTTCGCGCCTTCGCGTGAACCCCTTCTAACTTTGCTCCGCGTGGCGAGGCCCGATTTGTTTCGCGCGAAGACGCAAAGACGCGAAGAAGGGGAGGATTTGATATGACCCTCCGTACCCGCAGCCTCCTGATCGCGGCCACCGTCTTTATCACCGATCAAATCATGAAAGCACTCGTCCTCGGGCCATTTGGGTTTCGCGTTGAGGGCGATAGCATCGAACTGCTGCCGATCTTTAACCTCACGCTCGTCCATAATGAGGGGATTTCGCTAGGCCTTTTGCAGGCGTCGAGCGACGCGATGCGCTGGGGCTTGGTCGCGGTGACGGGGGCGGTGAGCGCCTTTGTCGCGGTGTGGCTATGGCGTGAGGCCAATCGGCTTGATGCGCTGGGCCTCAGTCTTGTGCTTGGCGGGGCGCTTGGCAATCTGGTTGACCGGGTGCGCTTCGGCTATGTTGTTGATTATGCTGACCTGCATTTCGGCGCGTTTCGCCCGTTTTTGGTCTTCAATATCGCTGACGCTGCGATTACAATCGGTGTGCTGGTCTTGCTTGCGCGCGCATTGTTCGCCAAAGACGACGCAAAGCCTCGCGGCACCACCGCCAATGCGGAGAAATAATATGCGTAAACTCGTAATTTCGGCCACTCTGATCGCGCTCACCGCCGCCTGTGCGAGCGGCGGGCTTGATCGCAAGCGCCCTGATGAACTTGCGGTGTCGCGCTCGGCACCTCTGGTTGTGCCGCCTGATTTCGCGCTCGTCCCGCCAAAGCCAGGCACTCCGCGCCCGCAAGAGGCCGATTCGTCAACGCAGGCGCTTGAGGCGATGTTTGGCGGCAAGGCCGTACGCAGCGCGGTCGAAACCGGGGCCATTGGCCAAGCCGGCGGCAACCGCGCGCAGGCGGGCATTCGTTCACAAGTCGGCGATCCAGACACCGAAGTTGTCGACAAGGGTTCGGTCACACGTGACATTATCGCCGCCCCTGAAGGCGACGGTGCCGATGCCAAAGCGAGCACACCGCAGTAAGCTCGGTTAGGGGAGGATGATAACGCTCATCCTCCGCCGTTTGGGCACCGCAATCCCGACGCTTTTTGTTGTTATCCTGCTGTCATTCCTGTTGATGCGGCTCGCCCCCGGCGGGCCGTTCGATGGCGAGCGTCCGCTTGATCCAGCAACGCGCGCGGCGCTGACCAACGCTTATGGGCTTGATCTGCCGCTGCATGAGCAATTCCTGCGCTATATCGGCAATCTGGCACAGGGCGATTTCGGGCCAAGCCTCGTCTACCGCGACTTTACCGTTACCGCTCTGGTGGCGAAGGGATTGCCCATTTCACTCACACTTGGCGGGCTTGCGCTGATCCTTGCGCTCGTGCTTGGAATATCGCTTGGTCTCTGGGCGGCAATGCGCGCGGGCGGCGGCATTGACCGCAGCATCAGCATGGTGACGACGATCCTGACCGCGCTGCCGAGCTTTGTGACCGCGCCGCTGCTCGTGCTGCTATTCGGGCTAACGCTTGGTTGGCTTCCGGTTTCAGGCTGGAATGAGGGCGCACCGCTCAACCTGATCCTGCCCGTGATTGCACTCGCGCTACCTGTGGCGGGCGCAGTCGCAAAACTTACACGCGCAGGGCTGGCGACTGCCTTGTCCGAAGATCATGTGCGCACCGCGCGGGGGCGCGGGCTTTCTCCGGCACGAGTGCTTCTACACCATGCACTTCGCCCCGCACTGGTGCCCGTGGCGAGCTATATCGGGCCTGCGGCGGCGGGATTGCTGACCGGGGCGGTTGTCATCGAAACCGTCTTCGCGCTGCCGGGGCTTGGGCGTTATTTCGTGCAGGGTGCGCTCAACCGGGATTACCCGCTCGTGCTTGGCGTCGTGACGCTTTACGCAGCACTCATCATCCTGTTCAATCTGTTTGCCGATCTGATTTACGGCTGGCTTGATCCCCGAGTGCGCGGGTGAAGATACCACTCATCATCGTTGGCGTCCTTGTCGCCGCCGCGCTGCTCGTGCCGCCACTCCTCCCTTGGGGCTATGACGTGATTGATTGGAACGCGGTGCGCGCAGAACCGCTGACGGGCGCGCATGTGCTTGGCACCGATAATGTCGGGCGTGATCTGCTTGCCCGTACGCTCGTCGGTACGCGCGTTACGCTTGGCGTCGCGCTGGCCGCAGCGCTGGTTTCACTCGTGATTGGGGTTGCTTGGGGCGCGGTTGCTGGCTGGGTTGGCGGCAAGACTGACGAACTGATGATGCGGATTGTTGACGCGCTTTATGCGCTGCCCTTCATGTTCGTTGTCATCCTGTTGATGGTCGTATTCGGCCGTTCGATCCTGCTTGTTTTCATCGGGATTGGCGCGGTTGAATGGCTGACGATGGCGAGAGTGGTGCGCGGCCAAGTGCTGCAACTCAAGCAGCGCCCCTTCATTATCGCCGCCGAAGCCGCTGGCGCGCCAGCGCGCGCGATCATGACCGGGCATTTGCTGCCCAATGTGGCGGGCGTGGCGATTGCTTATCTGCTGCTGACCGTGCCGCAGGTTGTCATGGTCGAAAGCTTCCTCTCCTTCCTTGGCCTCGGCGTGCAGGAGCCACTGACCTCACTTGGCATCATGGTCAAGGAAGGCGCTGACGATATGGATATCGCGCCCTTCGCGCTGCTCCTGCCCGGTGGGATTCTTGTAACATTGCTCGTCTGCCTGACGCTCGCGGGGGAGAAATTACGCGATCGGTTTGCGGGATGACTCTCTATTCGGTGCAGTCGCTTGGAATTTCAATTGGCGGCAAAGCGTTGGTTGAAGGCGTCAGTTTTGAAATCGCCGCTGGGCAGTGTGTTGCGCTTGTCGGCGAGTCTGGATCGGGTAAGAGCCTCACCTGCCTCACGCCCTTTGGTCTCTCGCCCGGTATTGCGACGGGATCAGCGCGATTGCTTGGCGAAGAGCTTTGCGGGGCGGAGGAACGCAGGCTTCGCGGGCACCGTGCGCGCGAAATGGGCTTTATTTTCCAGCAGCCACTCACCAGCCTGACGCCGCATCTCAGCATTGGCGCGCAACTTGCTGAAGCAGCAAGCCAGTCAGGTGCGCCCAAACCATCCCGGCGCGAACTTGCCGCAATGCTTGAACGCGTTGGCATCGCGCAGGCTGACGAACGACTTGACGCCTTCCCGCACCGCTTGTCGGGCGGGCAGCGCCAGCGTGTGATGATTGCCGCCGCCACCGCGCATGGCCCCAAATTGCTGATTGCCGACGAACCAACGACCGCGCTTGATGCCTCGCTCCGCCATGAAATCATGGCACTGATTGATGAAATGCGCCGCGAACAAGGGCTTGGCGTCCTGCTCGTCAGCCATGATCTGGCGAGTGTGGCGGCGCACGCGGATCATATCGTCGTCATGCAAAATGGCCGGGTGATTGAAAGCGGGCCGACGAGCGCGATCCTTGGGGCGCCAACGCAAGCCTATACCAAGGCGCTGATAGCAGCGACCCCGCGCCTTGATAGCCCGCGCGCGCCGTTACCCGAAGTCGGCGGCACGATCCTTGAAGCCAAAGACATCCGTGTAACATATCCGCGCTCAGGCTGGCGACGCGGTGTTTTGGCGGCAGTTGACGGGGTGACGCTTTCGATTGGCGAAGGCGAAGCGCTAGCAATTGTGGGCGAATCAGGTTCAGGCAAATCGACACTTGGCCGCGCGATTGCGCGGCTTGGGCCAATGGCGGCGGGCGAAACGACATGGCGCGGCGCGGCACTGCCGACGCGTGCCAAAATGCGCGCTCGCGACCGCCGCCTGATCCAGCCCGTGTTTCAAGATCCCGTCGCCAGCCTTGATCCGCTGTGGTGCGTGGCTGACATCGTCGCCGAACCGCTCAAGCATCTGATGCCCGATCTGCCGCGCGGTGAACGTGACGCGCGCGTTGCCGCCGCTTTGACAGACGTTGAACTTCCATCAGAATTCGCCAGTCGCACCCCGCGTTCGCTATCGGGCGGTCAGGCGCAGCGCGTCGCAATCGCCCGCGCGCTCATCGCCGAGCCCGAAATGCTGTTGCTTGATGAGGCAACCTCCGCGCTTGATGTGCTCGTCGCCGCGCAAATCCTGACGCTCTTCGCCAAGCTCCAGCGTGAGCGACGGCTCTCAATCCTGTGCATCACCCACGATCTCGCTCTCGCGCGCCAGCTTTGCCACCGGGTTGCCGTGCTTGATACGGGGAAAATCGTTGAGAGCGGGCAAACCGATGATGTGATTAGAAACCCGCAACACCCGGTCACACAGCGCTTGGTACGCGCCAGCGGGGGTTAGACATAGCGTTGAAAATCTGAAGAACACCGTTCGGGCTGAGCCTGTCGAAGCCCTGTCTTTTCTTCCTTCTACACTTGCAGGAGAAGGACAGTCCTTCGACAAGCTCAGGACGAACGGATCAAAGTGAGCGCACGACGGGCTAACTCAACAATCCCTCAATCGCATCGGCCATCGTCACATCGCGCGCTGAAAGCCCGCCAGCGTCATGCGTCGTCAGGACGATATCAAGCCTGTTCCAGACATTCGACCATTCGGGGTGATGCTCCTGTGCCTCGGCAAGCAAGGCAACGCGCGTCATGAAAGCAAAGCATTCGGAAAAATCAGCAAAGAGGAAACGCCGACTGATTGCATCGCGCGCTTCATCATAATCCCACTCGTCAAGTCGGTCGAGCGCCTCGGCGCGGTCTTCATCGCTTAATTGTTGTATCATGGGCTTTGCCTCTCATCATCAATATGCGTATGTCGCAAACTCTATGCCACCGGGTCAACTCACGCTTGAAAATCTTGCCTGTGTGCGGGGCGGGCGGCTTTTGTTCAAGGATATATCCTGCGCGCTTGGCCCCGGTGATGCAACGCTTGTCCGCGGCCCCAATGGCGCGGGTAAATCAAGCCTGCTGCGTATTATTGCTGGATTACTTAGACCCTATGCGGGGACGGTCGCGCATCAGGGCACCCTTGCACTCGCCGATGAGGCGCACGCGCTTGATCCACGCCTACCACTCGGCAAAGCGCTTGCATTTTGGGCCGCAATTGATGGTAGTGATAGCGACACGGTGAACGAAGCAATGGGGGCGATGCGAATCAATCATCTCGCCACTGTGCCCGTGCGGATGCTCTCAACGGGCCAAAAAAAGCGTGCGACGCTGGCTCGCATTATTGCCACTCGTGCCGATATTTGGTTGCTTGATGAACCCGGCAACGGCCTCGACAAGGAATCGCTGACCCTGCTTGACGCGGCCATGGCGATCCACCGCGTGCGCGGCGGGATCATCATGGCCGCGTCGCACCAGCCGCTTGGGCTTTCCGATGTCAAAACAATCGCGATTGGCGAGGGATGAGCCAGCTTTTCACTTTGATCATTCGCGATGTCCGGCTTGCCTTTGGGCGTGGCGGGGTATGGCTGCCAGTGATTTTCTTCTTACTCGTGGCGACGCTCTATCCGTTCGGGGTTGGCCCTGATGGGCCATTGCTCGCAAAGACAGGCGGGGGGGTGCTCTGGATTGCCGCGCTGCTCGCCAGCCTGCTGCCGATTGACCGCCTGATCGCGCCTGATGCCGAGGCGGGCATTCTCGATCAATTCGCAGTGCGCGGAATTAGTGACGAATGGATCGCGGGCGCGCGTGTTATCGCCCATTGGGTCACCTTCGGCCCACCACTGATGCTTGCCGCTGTGCCCGCTGCTGGATTGCTCAGATTGTCAGGCGATACGCTCATGCGGCTTGAGCTTGGGCTTTTGCTCGGCACGCCAGGGCTGGCGGCGCTGTCGGTGATGGTGGCGGCGCTCACCGCAGGGCTGAGGGGGGCGGGTGCGCTGGCAGGGCTGCTTTTGCTACCACTCGCGATACCACTCCTGATTTTCGGGGCAGGATCGCTTGAGCCAGCAGGTGCAAGTGCGTTTAAGCTGATCGCAGCCTGTTCAATGTTCCTGCTGGCAGTTGCGCCCTTTGCAGCGGGGGCAGCAATCCGGGCGATGCGGGAGTAGGAGAGGCAACTATGAATGTTACTGAATGCGTCATTCCCTCGGCGAGTATGCTTGATCCTGCGGTTATAAGCGCCGCCTACTTCAAGGATTCCTATAGCGCGCCACTGAGTAACACCAATACAAGCATAACAATGTTATTTTTTGCACTTTTTGGGCATAACCCGCTTTGGGTGAAACGGATTTTAATTTTGCGCAACCAGATCGCGTCCTTGTGCGGGTTGGATGTCCCAACACCTGCTGAAATCATGAACGTTGAAATCAAGAGCAGTTACGACGTAGGCGACACGATCGGCCCTTGGCCAATTTTCGCTCTCTCCGAGAACGAGCTTATTGCAGGTCGCAACAACGGACATCTCGATTTCAGGCTTTCGATACTGCGTATCACAGGGGAAGGTGCGCCTAGGGTGGTGGTGTCCACAATATGCTCAGTCCACAACCTGTTTGGAAAGCTCTATCTGTTTTTCATCGTGCCGTTTCACAAATGGGGCGTGCGCCGTCTTATTGCAAATGCAGTCTCTTCCGGACGGCTATAGGCGACCAAGCCAAGCTTTGGCGCGCATTACCGCGACCAGCGCGCGAAGATCGCCGTCGGCAATATCAGTCCGCGTGTTTCCTCGCGCACGCCGAGTTCACCGCATTCGACGGTGCCGCCAAGATCGGCGAACTGTTGGCGCACAAGCTCTCCAATCGCGAGTGCCGACATCCGCACCGCATAAACGGTAAGGAAAAGGAATTTTGAGTCGGCATCAAGCAGCCTCCTGCAATCGGCGATCAACGCGGGAAGATGTTCCTCAAGCCGCCATACCTCGCCCTCCGGCCCGCGCCCGAATTTTGGCGGATCAAGAATGATCCCGTCATAACGCTTTCCGCGCCGCACCTCACGCGCGGCGAATTTGGCGGCATCGTCAACAATCCAGCGGATCGGCGCGTCTTGAAGGTTTGAGAGTGCCGCATTCGTCCGCGCCTGATCGACTGATTTTTTTGAAGCATCGACATGGGTGACCGTGGCCCCTTTGGCAGCGAGTGCCAAACTACCGACGCCCGTATAGCCGAACAGATTGAGCGCGCTTGCCGGGGCTTGTCCGCGCATCCACTGCCATACTGGGGCCATATCAGGGAAATAGCCCAAATGGCGAAAGGGCGTAGGCCGCGTGTTAAACGTCAGCCCCTCCCACTCGCTTGACCAGCCATGCTGTGGCAGCTTGGTCTTATGGTGCCATTGGCCACCGCCGTCCTCATCCGAACCGGGAATGAATTCGCCGTCCCCGTCCCATGTACCAAGTGCGGGTGCCCAAAGCGCTTGCGGCTCGGGACGGATGAAGCAGTAATCACCGTAGCGTTCAAATTTGCGGCCAGCGCCGCAGTCGATCAGGCCGTAATCGGGCCACGGATCACCGATCAGCGTGATTGGCGTCATGCCGCGCCCTGCGTCCCTCGCTCGGCGACATAGGCTTTGATTGCATCGGGCGTTGCGGGAAGGACGTCAAATTGTTCGGCCCGGTCAAACAGCCCGCCAATCCGCGATGGCAGCGATGGGCGAACCCCGGTCGCGCGCTCGACAGCATCGGGGAATTTGGCGGGGTGCGCCGTGGCGAGCGTGACAACAGGTACATCTGTGGGAAGGCCAGCTTTACGCGCCGCCGCTAGCCCGATTGCGCTGTGCGGATCGATCACATGCCCCGCCTTTTCCTGCGCCCAGCGCATCGCCATTGTCATCGCGTCACCGTCAACGCGCGCACTGGTAAACAAGGGCTTGGCAGCGGCGATCATATTGGCTGGGATTGTCATCGCGCGCTCGGCCTCAAACCCGCGCATCATCGCGGCAATCGCTGCGCCGTCACGGCCAGACAA
Source organism: Sphingomonadales bacterium (assembly GCA_043728175.1). GTDB lineage: Bacteria > Pseudomonadota > Alphaproteobacteria > Sphingomonadales > Sphingomonadaceae > Aquisediminimonas. The sequence continues at coordinate 11,792 of JAYTMV010000310.1, read as the reverse complement.
GTCAAACAGCAGCCGCTCAAAATTTGAGCTGACCTGAATGTCCATGCTCGGCGTTGCGGTCGGCGTCACACTGCCAGTGGAATAATCGCCGCTGGTCAGTGCGCGGTGGAGGATGTCATTGACGTTGGTGGCCACTATCAGCTTCGCCACTGGCAGCCCCATCTTGGCCGCGACATAGCCTGCGAATACATCACCAAAATTTCCGGTCGGTACTGAGAATGCCACCGGCCGTTCGGGCGCACCGAGACGGACGGCTGAGTAGAAATAATAGACGACTTGCGCCATCAGTCGCGCCCAATTGATCGAATTGACCGCTGAAAGATTGTAGCTGCGTGAAAACTCTGGATCATTGAACAGTGTTTTGACGATGGCTTGCGCATCATCAAAACTGCCTTCAACCGCAATGTTATAAACATTGGGCGCGCGCACTGTCGTCATCTGGCGGCGCTGAACGTCGGAAACCCGCCCTTGCGGGTGGAGCATGAAAATATCGATCTTCGCGCGGCCCGCGACGGCATCAATTGCAGCCGATCCTGTATCGCCCGAGGTCGCGCCGATAATTGTCAGATGTGTATCTCGGCTGCTGAGGAATTTTTCAAACAGCAGTCCAAGCAGTTGGAGCGCAACATCCTTAAACGCGAGCGTTGGTCCGTGGAACAGTTCAAGCAACCAATGCTGCGCGTCAAGCTGCACCAGTGGCGTGACAGCGCTATGCGAAAAACGTCCGTAGGCTTGGTTGCACAGTGCGCGCAATTCATCCTCACTCAGCGATCCCGCAACAAAGGGTCGCATCACAGCAACAGCGGTTTCAGCATAGGTTTTACCGCGCAGTGCGCTAATTTCTGAGGCGCTGAAATGCGGCCATTGGTGCGGCACATAAAGCCCACCGTCAGACGCCAGTCCGGCGAGCGTGGCGCCCTCAAAATCAAGCGTCGGTGCGCTTCCCCTGGTACTGACATAATGCATGGGGATGCCCGTTAGACTGATGACGGCGTAAGAACAAGATTGAGCCGCATGGCGCAACGTCGATCCCCCGGCAGACCTGCAGACACTTCATCAGCCAATATAGAGTGCAGCCGTTGATCAAGATCACCCGCCGCCATAGTCTCAAAACCAAGTCGCTCATAATAAGGCGCATTCCAAGGCACATCACGAAAGGTGGTAAGGGTCAGTACGGACAGGCCTGATGCACGAGCAGCGGCAATCGCGGCCTCAATCAAGCTACGCCCTATGCCTCTACCCATTGCACTCGCAAGAACCGAAACCTCACGAATATGAAGGATGTCTAACGTGCGTTCCGCGCTTAAAAACCCGACAGTCGCCTCCTCTTCGCACGCCACCCAAGCCGATTTCGCTAGAATCGCGGGGAGATGCTGATCGACCGTCATGACATGATCATCGGCGATCCATTCCAACCCTACTATCTCGCGAAAAAGATGGCCTGCGGATCGTTCAATATCTGGGAGCAGTGGCGCGTCTTCAGGTGTTGCCAACCGGATTAACATGCTCATTTACGCTGCCGCCGCCAAAGCGCCAGTCCGTAGATGGCAAGCGCGATTCCCGCGAACAGGAACCACTGCACTGCGTAGGCCAGATGATTGTTGGGGATACCTTCAAGTGACGGCTTCGCGCTTGGTTGAAACCCGCCATTAGCGGTTATCGCGACGAGCAACAATTGCTGCTGCGCTTTATCCGCCACGCTCCGCTCGATCACGCTGCGTTGATCAGGCACCGGCCCGATAACACCGTCAACCGCGCCACCTTTCCATGTAGATTTAACCCCAAAGTCGGCCGACCAGCCAATATCAACCGTGAAGCCAGGCCCTTCAGCACCCGTTCGACAGCTCACTAGATGCCGCCAGCCGCGTTCGCCCTTTAGATTATAACCTGCCGCAATCGTCTCACGCACCGGCTTCAGGCAAAATGCGCTGGCACGGCGGAACAGCAGTTCGTCCCCCATCGGGATTGCCGGAAACGCCATCGATGGGCGAGATTGATTCGCCGCAAATTGGGCAATCAGGGCTTCTTTCTGCCCCCGCCTATCAAGCTGCCAGACGCCAAGCGCAATCATCGCTGCAACAGCTAAACCGACAATCACCGTGGCGATAAGAGGTAACCGTTTCATTCGACGAGACGTCCCTCGCGCGCACGGTTGCGATATTCTAGCACGAGCAAAGCGCCTTTAGCGATCCTCAGCAGGCCGACGACCAGAGCTGCTGTGACTGGTATCCAGAGCAAAATATGTACCCAGAACGGTGGGCCGAACTTTAGCTCAACCGTGATCGCCGCAATCGTGACAATTGCGCCAACAATCATGATCAGGAACGCCGCCGGGCCGTCGCCGACATTGAACTGAGTATAATCAAGCGCGCAATTGCGACAGGCGGGTGCGAAGCTGATGACTCCTGTAAATAGACCCGGCGCAGAGCATCGCGGACACAGACCCCTGAGCGCTGCCTGCGCGGTATCAGGGGCCAGATATGTCATTATCCGTGAATTGGTGCGCCCCAGCTACCCCAGACATAAATGACGACGAAGAGGAATAGCCAGACGACGTCGACAAAATGCCAATACCATGCCGCCGCCTCAAAACCGAAATGCTGGCGCGGGGTAAAATGGCCCTTGTAGGTGCGCGCGAGACAGACGATCAGGAAGATCGTGCCGATGAGAACGTGGAAGCCGTGGAAACCCGTCGCCATATAAAAAGCAGCGCTGTAGTTCAGCCCTTTAAAGGCAAATGGCGCGTGGGCATATTCATAAGCTTGAATCGCTGTGAATATGGAGCCGAGAATGATCGTTGCCCACAGGCCCTTTTTCAGCCCTTCACGGTCACCGTTGATCAGCGCGTGGTGCGCCCATGTCACGGTTGTCCCCGAGCACAACAAAATCAGCGTATTGAGCAGCGGGAAGGCAAACGGATCAATGACTTCAAGTCCCTTGGGGGGCCACTGCGCCAGCGTATCAGTAAGGATCTCGACCTGTCCCTCAACCACAGCAAGCGGCACGGGGAACAGCGAAAAATCAAACCATGCCCAGAACCAGCCGACGAAAAACATCACTTCTGAGGCAATAAACAGAATCATTCCGTAACGCAGATGAAGCGACACAACGGGCGTATGATCACCGGCATGGGCCTCACGCACGACATCGCGCCACCAGAAATACGCCGTCGCCAAAACCGCAGCCACACCCGCATAGAAAATCGCACCGCCGCCGGGCTGTTCGTGCATCCACATGATACCGCCCGCCGCCATCGCAAGGGCTGCAAAAGCACCAAGGATTGGCCAAGGACTTGGCGGAAGGATATGATAATCGTGGGTTTTGGCACCGGCCATGGTCGTCGCTTCCTTCTGATATCGTCCGTACTTTACCGATCAATTAGCTCGGCTTGTCGGCTTCGTCCACTGTATGAAATGTATAGCTTAGCGTAATTTCCTGCACGCTGTTGACATCTGCGTCGGTGATGATCCCCGGATCAACATAATAGATCACAGGCATCCGCACTTCCTGCCCCGGAAGCAGCGTTTGCTCAACGAAGCAAAAGCATTGAATTTTGTTAAAATATCGACCCGCCTGCGTCGGCGTGACATTGTAGGATGCGCGGCCTGTGATCGGTTTATCCGAAAGGTTTTTCGCATTGAAAAAGGCAATTTTACGTTCACCGATCGTTACTTTTTCAACCGTGCGTTCGGGCGCGAACGTCCACGGCAAATCATTGGCGTGGTTGGCATCAAAGCGGATTGACATGATTTTGCCCGCAATCCCCTGCCCCGGAGCAATGTCACCGTCAACGCGCTGGATCGTCCCGCCAAATCCGGTGGCTTCGCAAAAAAGCTTGTACAGCGGGACAGCCGCGTAGCCGACACCAATCATCGAACCCGCCATCGTAAAGGCCAATATGCCAGTGCGTGAAATCGACGCTGCGCCGCTCATGATGCTGCAATGCCAATTTTAACCAGGCTGATCGCAAAAATCAGCACAACAAAGCTGATCAGCAATATCCCGGTCACGCGTGAACGTGAACGTTGCTTTGTGCGGAGTTCTTCATCGGTCATGCGAGCAGGAACCGATCAACCGCGAGCGCACCAAACAGCACGTACAGATAGACAATCGAATAGGCGAACAAACGTTTCTCAGCCTTCATCGTATCGCCCTCGCCAGTTTTGCGAAAACCGACCAGCGTTGCGAGCGCAAGAAACAGCGCCGACCCGCCAGTCGCAACAATCCCGTAAATATTCCCAGTCAGCCCAAGCGGCCAAGGCGCCATGGCGACCGCCGCCATCGGCAAAGTATAAAGGAATATCTGGTGACGCGTCGTCCGTTCACCCGCGACCACTGGAAGCATTGGAACACCAGCGGCGGCATAATCGGCCTTCATAAACAGTGCGAGCGCCCAGAAATGCGGCGGTGTCCAAAGGAAGATTAGCGCGAAGAGCAGTACTGGCAAGGTCGAGATATCGCCCGTCACAGCAACCCAGCCGATCAGTGGCGGGAAAGCACCGGCAGCACCGCCAATCACGATGTTCTGCGGCGTCCGTCGTTTGAGCCAAACCGTATAAACGAGGACATAAAAGAGAATCGAAACCGCAAGTATGCTTGCGGCAAACCAATTGGTCGCAAAACCCATCAGCAATACCGAAAACACCCCGACGCCGACGCCGAAATGGAGCGCGCTATCACGTTCCATCCGTCCGGCGGGAAGCGGGCGCTTTGCTGTGCGCTTCATGATTGCGTCAATATCTGACTCATACCATTGATTGAGCGCGCCAGCTGCCCCGGCCGCAAGTGCTATGCACAAGACAGCGGTAAATCCCAGCACTGGGTGGATGCTGCCCGGAGCGGCGATCAAACCACACAGCCCGGTGTAGACGACAAGCTGCACCACCCCCGGCTTCATCAGCGCGAGAAAATCTCGCCAGTCCGCAGAGACTGCGGCTGGAGCCAATTCAGGTGCGGCACTTGCCATCAGGTGATCTTCGGCAATGTCTCAAACTGGTGGTGCGGCGGCGGGCTTGAAAGTGTCCACTCAAGCGTCGTTGCACCTTCACCCCACGGATTGGCTTCGGCTTTCTTACCAGCAAGCATCGACCATGCGAGGTTTACGAAGAAGATCACCATGCCCGCTGCCATCACGGCATAACCGTATGACGACACTTGGTTCCAATACGTAAACGCCTCTGGATAATCGGGTACGCGGCGCGGCATCCCCTGAAGCCCGAGGAAATGCTGCGGGAAGAAGATGATGTTTACGCCGATGAAGAACACCCAGAAATGGAGCTGACCGAGCACTTCATTATATTCCTTGCCGGTCATTTTTGAGAACCAGTAATAGAAGCCAGCAAACAGCCCAAACACTGCACCAAGCGAGAGCACATAGTGGAAGTGGGCGACCACATAATATGTGTCGTGCATATAGTTATCGATGCCGCCGTTAGCGAGCAGCACGCCGGTGACGCCGCCGACTGTGAACATGAAGATGAACCCAAGCGACCACAGCATCGGGGTTTTGAAGCTGATTGAGCCACCCCACATTGTTGCGATCCATGAGAAAATCTTGATGCCCGTCGGCACCGCAATCACCATCGTTGCTGCGGTGAAGTACATCTTCACATTCACTGACATGCCGCTCGTGAACATGTGGTGGGCCCAGACTATGAAGCCGACCACGCCAATCGCAACCATCGCATAGGCCATCCCAAGATAGCCAAAGATTGGCTTTTTCGAGAAGGTTGAGATGATCTGGCTGACCATGCCGAAGCCCGGCAGGATCATGATGTAAACCTCAGGATGGCCAAAGAACCAGAACAGATGCTGATAAAGCACTGGGTCACCACCGCCTGACGCGTCAAAAAAAGCCGTGCCGAAATTCCGGTCAGTTAAAAGCATCGTGATCGCCGCCGCGAGCACGGGGAGCGCGAGCAGAAGCAGAAATGCGGTGACAAGGATCGACCATACAAACAGTGGCATCTTGTGCAGCGTCATCCCTGGTGCGCGCATGTTGAAGATCGTCGTAATGAAATTGACCGCGCCGAGAATCGATGAAGCACCCGCCAAGTGCAGCGAGAGGATCGCCATATCGACTGCCGGCCCTGGAGAACCGCTCGTTGAAAGCGGCGCATAAACCGTCCATCCGGTAGCCGCCCCCGGCCCCGTGCCACCCGAAACGAACAGCGAGCCAAGCAGTAGCATAAACGAAGGCACGAGCAGCCAGAAACTGATATTATTCATGCGCGGGAAGGCCATATCAGGCGCGCCGATCATGATTGGCACGAACCAGTTGCCAAATCCGCCGATCATCGCGGGCATCACCATGAAAAACACCATGATCAGGCCGTGTGCCGTGATCAGCACATTCCACATGTGGAGGGCGTTGCCGTCAACGCCCACAAGCGATTCAAGAAATTGAAGGCCTGGCGCTGCAAGCTCTGCGCGCATTATGCCCGAAATCGCGCCACCAATGATCCCTGCGATAATAGCGAAGATCAGATAGAGTGTGCCGATATCTTTATGGTTGGTTGACATGAGCCAACGACCGACAAAGCCGGGTTTGTGATCAGCATCATGAGACCCGTGTGCGTGTACTGCTTCAAAAGCATGTGCGGTGGCGGTGGCTTCACTCATTATCTGACCCTCAGTTCTTTAGCGCGGCAGGTGTTGCTGCGGCGGCATTATCTGGTGTGGCTTGGGCTGGCGTGGCTGACGTTACAGCGGCAGGCGTTGCAGCAGCGGGCGCCGCTTCTGCGGCAGCATCGCCGGGCATCTTGCCACCCTTTGCTCTTACCCATTCCGCAAAATCTTCTTTTGAAACCACTTCGACACCGATGGGCATGTAGCCATGCTTATCACCGCAAAGCTCCGAGCATTGCCCGTAATACACGCCCGTTTTGGTGACCGTGAAGCTGGTTTCGTTGGTACGGCCGGGAACCGCATCCATTTTAATCCAAAACGCAGGAAGCGCCCAAGCATGGATCACGTCATTGGCGGTTGTAAGCAATTTGATCGGCGTATTCACCGGCAGAACGACGCGGTTATCCACTGCAAGCTGCACTGGCTCTTTACGCTTCCGTGCTTCCTCTGGAGCAAGCATATTTGCGGTCAACTCGACGCCAAGATCGGGATATTCATACGACCAATACCACTGGTTGCCGATTGCTTTGAGCGTGATCGCATTCGCGGGCGCTGGCGTATATTGGCTGGCAAGCAGCTTGATCGAGGGTATCGCGATCCCGACGAGAATGAGCACCGGAACAAGCGTCCAAACAACTTCAATAAACGTGTTGTGCGTTGTTTTTGAGGCGACCGGGTTAACTTTGCGACGGAACCGGGCAACCACCCAGAACATCAAGCCAAGCACGAAGAGCGAAATGCCAACCATCATCGGCATCAGCAGATAATCATGCATCCATAGCCCATATTGACCGTCTTCAGTCACTTGCGGCTGGATGGTGTAGCCGCCAGGAACTGGCTGACCAATTCCATCAACTGGGGCCGATGTTCCAATCGTTGTTGTGGGCGCAGCAACAATTGGCGCTGCCTCGGTCGCTTTTGCTGCAACGGGCGGCGCAATCGGCGCAACAACAGGGGCTTGTGTGGCGACTGGCGCCTGCGCAACACTGGCTTGTGCTGCGAACAAAACACCCAACGCGGCAACAGCGGACATCAACGTCTTCATATTTGGTTCCATACCCTTGCGGAACAGAAAATCGAGGGATTTATCCCCTTAACGACCTCTGCCCCCATGAACTTAGCGCGGCCTATACGCCGCCGCTTCGTCAGGCTCAAGCACAACGAGCGACTTTTTTAGACCGCTTGTTCGATTGCGCCTACCCTTATATGCGGGAAACGCAAATACGGGTTTTTTGGATAAGATTGTGGACGAAACATCGGTACTCAATGAATTTAGGGCGGCTGGCGCACTGCTTGAGGGGCACTTCATCCTCTCATCGGGCCTGCACAGCGCACGTTATCTCCAATGCGCGCGCGTTCTCGCTAATCCTGCCCGCGCGGCACGACTCGCGCAGGCCGTAGCGGCTAAAATACCCACAGCGTTGCGATCTGCGATTGAAATTGTCGTATCGCCTGCAATGGGCGGCATTATTGCAGGCCATGAGATGGCGCGCGCGCTCGGGATTGACGCACTTTTCCTTGAGCGCCCCGATGGCGTTTTCGGCCTCAGACGGGGATTCGCGTTGATGCCGGGGCAAAAAGTGCTGATGATGGAAGATGTCGTCACCACCGGACTGTCATCGCGCGAAGCCATCAAAGCCATTGAGGCCGAAGGCGGCGTAGTGATTGCGGCGGCGGCGCTGGTCGACCGGTCAAACGGTTCGGTCGATCTTGGGGTTCCCTTTTTTCCGCTGATCGGGCTTGATGTCCCGACTTATGAAGCCGACGCCCTTCCCCCCGAACTTGCAAGCATTCCCGCTATGAAGCCGGGGAGTCGTGTGAAATGAAAGGTCTAGCCATGAAAGCATTTTTGGGTTTGATCACTGCCTTTGTAGCTGGAACATTTCCGACAAACGTAGCTGCAAAGCCTGTGCCTGAAATTGTTGATCAAGTGCGCTTGCGGGCTGTCGCTGCAAAATTCGATGGCGCAATCCTGATTGGTGAGACAGATGGCAGTAGCACAGTCCTGACACTAGGCAGTGATCCTGTGGCGCCTGATGTGATTTGGCGCTGGGCCTCAATAACAAAACAGCTCGCCGTTGTGATTGCGATGCAAGAGGTTGCGCGAGGGCGGCTCGATCTTGATGCGCCTGTCTCACGTTACTGGCCAGACTGGAAATCAACCCAAGCTGGGCGTATCCGCATTCGTGACCTGCTGATGCACCGCAGCGGTCTTCCTCAACCTGACGAAAGCACGGCTGACGGCGACGGCGTTCCCGGCTTTTACCGCAATACGGCCGCCAGTCCAGCAATGAGTGCAGCCGGATTTTGCGCTGGCACTCCACGCGCCGTCACGCCAACCGATTTCAACTATAATAATTGCGATAGCATTGTCATTGGGACGATTCTCGCCAGAGTGACCGGACGTTCGTTCGATACACTAGTGCGCGAACGCCTCGGAAAGCGGCTGGGTATGAAAAGCCTCGGTATGTTTGCGTTCGGCGCAGAGTCTAAGGCCCATGTTAAACCAACTGGCGAATATAAGGATGTCGATGGCCTGCTCAATCTCGGCGTCTATGGCGCATCAGGTGGCGCATATGGTACGATAAGTGATCTCTGGAGATTTGATCACGCACTGCTGAAGGGCAAACTTCTACCTTCAACAGAGCGCGCAAAGATGTGGGAATCAAGCATCGACAATGGCTTTTACGGTCTTTTTCAATGGATATATCCAGCCCCTCTCAAAGGCTGCGCAAAGCCAGTGCAGATTGTTGAGCGCCAAGGCTTAGTTGGCGGGATTGAGTTGCGTAATTATCTTCTGCCCGAAAGTGGAAGGGCGCTGATCATGTTCAGTCGCCATCGCCCAACTGGGCTTGGCGACCCTTGGGAAGGCAAGGGCTTTGCTTTTGACCTTCTTTCGCAAGTCGCCTGCCTATGACCCATCCCTTACGCCTCGGCGTTAATATTGATCATGTCGCGACGATCCGCAATGCGCGGGGCGGCGCGCATCCTGATCCGATGCGCGCGGTGGCAGTCGTGGAGGCAGCGGGCGGCGACGGCATTACCGTCCACCTGCGCGAGGATCGCCGCCATATCCATGATAGCGATCTGAGCGCGCTGATGGCCGCTGTCACGCTGCCAGTAAATCTGGAAATGGCCGCGACCGAAGAAATGGTCGAAATTGCACTGCGCCATAAACCCCATGCTGCGTGCATCGTCCCCGAACGGCGCGAGGAGCGCACGACCGAGGGTGGGCTTGATGCCGCTGGTCAGCATAATCACCTCGCCCCGCTGATCACCCGGCTGAGTGATGCCGGAATCCGCGTTAGTCTGTTTATTGAGCCTTCGCCGCGCCAGATTGAGGCCGCTATGCGGCTGCGCGCGCCGGTGGTTGAACTGCATACGGGCCGCTATGCACACAGCGACGGAGAGGCGCGCACCGCCGAACTCACGCGGATCGCTGAGGCCGCCGCACTTTGCGCGAAGAACGGAATTGAACCACACGCTGGGCACGGGCTAACGTTTGACAATGTCCAGCCAATCGCCGCCATTCCCCAGCTTGCAGAGCTCAACATTGGCCATTTCCTCGTTGGTGAGGCGATCTTCATCGGGCTTGATGCCAGCATCCGCCGGATGCGTGCGCTGATGGATGAGGCCAGATGATCATCGGGCTTGGCTCTGATCTGTGCAACATAGAGCGCATCCAAAACTCGCTTGATCGCTTCGGCGCGCGTTTTAAGGCGCGGGTGTACACTGATATCGAAAATGCCAAGGCCGAAAAGCGCCCTTTCAGTGCCGCTGGCACTTATGCCAAGCGTTTTGCCGCGAAGGAGGCGTTTTCCAAAGCCGTCGGCACGGGCTTTAAGCGCGGTGTATTTATGAAGGATATTGGCGTGGTTAACGCGCCTTCTGGTGCGCCAACACTTGCGCTCACGGGCGGCGCAAAGGCGCGGCTTGAGGCAATTACCCCAGCTGGCCATCATGCGCATATTCATCTAACGCTCACCGATGATCATCCATGGGCGCAGGCATTCGTGATTATCGAAGCGATTCCGATTTTGAATGAGGGTAAATTGTGACAGATCAAGTCGAATCCGTTGCGCCTGAGGTTCTTGCGCCTTCAAGTACAGCACAGGGCACCGATTGGTGGGCCGAGGCTAAAGGCGTATTCTGGCTGATCCTCGCGGTGCTTGGCTTTCACAGCTTCGTCGCTAAGCCATTCTATATACCATCAGAATCGATGATGCCCGGCTTGCTGACCGGGGATCGGCTGGTGGTAACGAAATATCCCTATGGTTGGTCATTCGTATCACCAACCTTTCATTTGCTGCCCTTCATGAAGGGCCGCGTTCTTGGCAGCCTGCCCGAACGCGGCGATATTGTCATCACAAGCCCTCCCGGCGTTAAACAGGATTATATCAAGCGCGTGATTGGTCTGCCGGGTGATAGGATCGAAGTACGTGGCGGGATCGTCATATTGAACGGGGTTCCGGTTAAACGCGGTGCCAAGCAATCACGCATGATTCCAGTTGATGAAAACACGCCGTGCAGCGATGGGCCGTATGACGGGCTTATCCGGGGCGGCGCAAATGGACAGCGTTTTTGCGATATGCCGGTGTACCGTGAAACGCTGCCAAACGGGCGCAGCTATGATACGATTGATCTGCGGAGCGACTCCCAAGGCGATTATTTCGCGGCGATGACGGTGCCTGAAAACCATGTGTTTCTAATGGGCGATAACCGCGACAACTCCTCCGACAGCCGCTTTTCAGTTGATCAGGGTGGACTCGGCGGGCCAGTGCCTTGGGAGAATATTGGCGGTCGCGCTGAATTCATCACCTTCTCGCTTGATGGCACATCGCGGCTGACCAACCCAATCAGTTGGTTCAGCGCACTCCGCTCGGGCCGCGCAGGCGCGAGTTTGCGGCCAAGCGAAGCTGAATAAGTTAACTGCCGCAAGCTCGATTGCGACGCCCGCGAAAACTTAGTTTGGCGCAGCCTGCGGCATGCCTTGGGCACCACCGGGTGCTTGGCCTTGCTGTTGCTGCATCGCCTCAATTTCGGCCATGCTCTTGAAGTCAATCAAATCCACATCAAACACGAGGTCTGAATTGGCTGGAATCCGTTCATTCGCCTGTGCGCCGTAGCCAAGCGCTGCTGGAATGCACAGCTTATAACTGCCATCC
>JAYTMV010000309.1:0-7687 GCA_043728175.1 Sphingomonadales bacterium | reverse complement strand
ACTAGGGGTTGATCCAGCAGCGGCGCAGGCGATGATAGATGCCGCGCTGTCCAGCCCCAACTGGTTTCCGATTGGTGCGCTTGATGCCAGCGTTCGCCTTGTCAAAACACTCGTGAACGCCAAAGGCGTGGAAGCCGGTGCTGAAGCGCAGCAGGTCATTCGTGCACTTTATGAAGACACGCGCAACTGCGGCGATGATATCTTCAAAATGATCCCTATGCCATATTGGTCTGCGGTTCCCGACGCCTCAAATACCGATCCCACGGTTGAGAAGCTGTTGATGAAAGGCGCTGTGCTGCTCGCCGTTAGCGGGATGCGTGTGGTTGACCAAGAAGCACTTGAAGATGCGCCGCCGCTTTCGACTGAACTTGCCGCAGCGCTCAGCGAAAAGCCAGTTTCGCCGTTCGGCAATTTATGGCGGATGCTGCGTGAGGACGGCTTGTTTACGCCCGTAATGCTGATCGTCGCGATGGCAGTGGCGGCGGCGGCACTCATGCTTGAAGCGCTCCTGTTTCGCGGGTTATTTGATATCGCTGCGTTACTTGCGCTCCCGTCGCAGCGGTTGCTGGCAGGTATTGGTCTGATTATTTTTGTCATGATTTTGCTCGGTATTGAGGTTTCAATCGGGCGTGAAACGCTCCGAATGGGGCGGCAACTTGAAACGAGGTTGCGTATGGCGCTGCTCGCCAAACTGCCGCGCCTCAATGATCGTTATTTCCAAAGCCGCCCGATCAGCGACATGGCCGACCGTAATCACAACATCCATATCACGCGCGGTGTCCCCTCAACGGGGCTGCAATTTGTCCAAGCGGTGTTTGATCTGATTTTCACCTTTATCGCGGTCTGTCTGATCGCGACGAATAGTATTGGGCTGGTAATTGCGCTGGTTGTGGCGGCAATGGGGATGCCGTTCCTCACCCAGCAGCTTCTGAATGAGCGTGATTTGCGCGTGCGCAGCCATGCAGGGGCTCTCCATAGCTTCTACCTTGATGCGTTGCTTGGGCTTGCGCCAGTCCGCGCGCACCGCGCCGAACGCAGTGTGCAGGCACAGCATGAGGGGCTGCTTGTCGAATGGGCGCAATCGCTGCGCGGATGGATTCGGCTGACGTTGCTCTCTGACGGGGTTCAGGCGTTGGTGTGCACTGGACTTGCAGGAGCACTGCTGATCAGCCATTTTCGGGCGAGCGGTCAAGTCAGCGGATCGGATTTGCTGCTGATTTTCTGGGCACTCAAATTGCCTGCAACGGGCGCGCGGATCGCAAGCCTTGCGCATCAATATCCGGCCCAGCGCAATGTGTTGCTGCGGTTACTCGAACCCCTAAATGCTCCCGAAGAGATTGAAGATGAAGAGATGCCCACGCCGCTCAGCCAAAAGCGGACGCGCGGGGTTGGCATACAGGTTGCTGGTGCAACGGTGCTAGCGGGTGGCCACGAAATTTTACGCGAGGTTAGCCTGACGATTTCGCCCGGTGAGCATGTTGCGATTGTCGGTGTTTCAGGTGCGGGCAAATCATCGCTGCTCGCGGTTCTGCTCGGCTGGCACCGGCTTGCGCAGGGTCAACTACTTGTCGACGATGCGCCGCTTGGCCCGCGCGCGATTGAGGCGCTGCGTCAGGAATGCGCCTGGGTTGATCCCGCAGTGCAAATTTGGAACCGCTCGCTGCTCGATAATTTGACCTATGCCGCAGACGGTGACGCGATTGACCGGGTTGGCGACGTTATCGACGCTGCCAAATTGCGCGGAGTGGCGCAAAAACTGCCGCAGGGTTTGCAGACGTTGCTCGGTGAAGGCGGCGGGTTGCTATCTGGGGGTGAGGGGCAGCGGGTGCGGCTTGGCCGGGCGTTGCTCTCCCCCAATACGCGGCTCGCGCTGCTTGATGAGCCGTTTCGCGGAATGGATCGCAGTCAGCGACATGTTCTTTTGGAGGAAGCACGGCAGTGGTGGAAGGACATCACCCTGCTCTGCGTGACCCATGATGTCGGCGAAACGATGACATTCGGGCGGGTCTTGGTGGTTGAGGATGGACAGATTGTTGAGGACGGCGTCCCGTCTGAACTCGCGGTAGCCAATTCACGTTACCGCGATCTGCTCGAAGCTGAAACTGCCGTTGCCAATCAAATTTGGCGCGGCGATTATTGGCGGCGGATTGATATGGTCGGCGGACGCATCCAAGACGCAGAGCAAGCGGCATGAAGGTGCCCGAAGGCATGATCTATCGGTATGATGAAATGCCAAATTTGCCCGATGATGCTGCTGACTATTTGCGTCAATTCTGGTGGCCGCTTGAACGGCTCGGCGAAGCGGTTGAGGCACTGTCTCGTAAAGCCGGGCTTTGCCGGGAGGCGCTGGCCGAACCGCTCACCGTCCCGCCCTCATTTGCCGCACAAGAAAGTCGCGAAGTTTCGGACTGGTTTGAATGGGCGTCAGATCGTTTGCGGATCGAAACCGTGTCGATTGACGAAGCGGTGCCCGCAATCCCGCAATTTTTGCGCGCGGGCGGCCCGGCAATCGTCCTGAATTCGGTGTTTGAAGGCACAGGCTTTTTCGTACTTGCGGGTGCAAAGCGGGGGGTGCCGCAATTAATGGCTCCTGACCTTGAGATACGCACAGCACGCATTGATCATCTGCGCACGGCGCTGTGCTGGTATAAAGAAGCGCCGCTCATCCCAGAGATTGATAGCCTCCTTGCCGCCGCTGCGATCAAGCCCGAGCGTCATGACGCCGTAAAATCGGCGATGCTGCGGGAGCGACTGTCTTCGGCGCGGATTGGCTCAATCTGGTTGTTGCGGTTATCGGCATCGAACGGTTTCTGGCATCAGCTTGTCCATGCCGGGGTATTGCGCAAGATTGGTGCACTGCTTGCAGTATTTGCGGTGATCTATGTGCTTGAAATCGCGGGATGGGCGCTGATCGGTTCAGCAGCACTTGGCGGGCGGCTTGATCTTGGTTGGTTTGCCGCATGGTTCCTGCTGGTGCTTACCGTTGTGCCGTGGCGTGTTGCCGGGGCGTGGTTTAATGCCGCATTTGCGCTTGATACGGGGCGTATCCTCAAATCGCGCTTGCTGGCGGGCGCGCTTGGCATGAACTCGGCCACGATCAAGCAGCAGGGCATTGGCCATTTGCTGGGCCGCGTGATGGAATCGCAGGCACTCGAATCGCTCGTGCTTAACGGCGGGGTTTCAGTGCTGGTGGCGATTATGGAGTTAATGTTTGCAACGTGGATTTTGTCGCAAGGTGCGGCAGGTGCCGCGCATCTGCCGCTGCTGATCCTGTGGTCAGGCGTCGCACTGTGGTTAAGCTGGCGTTACTATATCCGGCTGCGCACGTGGTCGCTTGGGCGGCTGGATATGACGCATGACTTGATTGAAGCAATGGTTGGCCACCGCACGCGACTTGCGCAGGAGCGCCCCGGACAGCGCGATGCCAGTGATGATATCGGTCTGCAAAATTATCTGATCAGTTCGCAGTCGCTTGATGCGGCGGGCATAATGATCACCTCAGTCCTGGCAACGGGATGGATATTGCTCGCGCTGGTCGGGCTCATCCCCAACTTCGTTAATGATCAGGCGCTTTCGCCGACATCAATCGCAATCAGCCTCGGCGGCATTCTTGTGGCGCAGCGTGCTTTCGCTGGAATTGCAGGCGGGTTGACCGGGCTTTCGCGCGCGGCGATTGCCTGGGGGCAAGTCTCCGAGATGTTCCACGCCGCACACGTCCGCCGTTCGTCAGCAACCTACATCACTGATGATCAAGTCAAATTCGGCGCGCCGACCACGCGGTTGATCGACGCGCAGGGAGTCGGCTTTCGATATAGTGAAAGCGGCGACGCGGTTTTGAGCGGGGTCGATCTTGTGATCAACCGGGGTGACCGGGTTTTGCTTCAGGGCGCTTCGGGCGGCGGCAAATCCACGCTTGCAGCATTGCTCTCAGGCTTGCAGATGCCGGGTTCGGGGCTGCTGCTGCTCAATGGGCTTGACCGCCATACGCTGGGTGACGACTGGCACCGGCTCGCAACATCGGCGCCGCAGTTTCATGAAAACCATATTCTTTCAGGCTCGGTTGCGTTCAATTTGCTGATGGGGCGGCAGTGGCCCGCCCCCGATGAGTTGATCACCGAAGCGAAGGCGCTATGCGAAGAACTTGGCCTTGGAGAGCTTCTCAGGCGGATGCCCGCAGGCATCAATCAACGCGTCGGCGAAACTGGCTGGCAATTATCACACGGTGAGCGCAGCCGCATCTTCCTCGCGCGCGCGCTTCTCCAAAATGCGCAGCTCACGATTATGGATGAAAGCTTTGCAGCGCTTGACCCTGAAACGCTCGATTTGTGTCTACAATGCGCGCTCAGGCGTGCCAAGACGCTGGTTGTGATCGCGCATCCCTAACCCCCAGGTTATTAGCCGAGTGGCGGGCCATCCCAGCCTATGTGCGTCACCGATGCTGGATCAACCGTTATAACGGCCGCCGCATCGCCGCCACGTTTGAAGTGAAGGATCGCCCAATCCTGACGCGCCATCAGATCCTCAGCGTTCGCATTTGCGCACCGTGTCTCCAGAGTCTCCCAAAACTGTGTCGGGGATTGGCCGGTTGGCGCAATATGTGTTGGCGTTAGGAACGCGCGGGCAAAGCCAAGGCCAATCGGGCGCTGTTGGGTGAAGAGTGTGGCTGCAACCGGCACGATCCGCGCGGCATCCGAACCCCATTTCTGCGCGGGAACGATACGTTCGACATCAGGCATATCAAGCGCCTCAAAAAGCAGTGTCAAGCGCCGCAAGAGCGCCGCCATTTGCCCGGCAAAGCTGAGCGCAGGTTTGTCACCAAGCGGGGTATGGTCACCTAAGATGTAACTCAGCGGATGATCATCGCCCAAGCTAAATCCGCTTTGGATCACGAAAAAGCTGCCGTTCTTGCGAAGGACATGCCCCACGCCTTTGCACACCATTATATCATCTAGCCAGTGCAGCGCCTGTGATACGGTAACGACATCATATTCTTCGTCATGAAATACGAGCCGATTGCAAGAGTCGTGGAGTGCAGTGAGCGAAACGCCAGCCATTTTGGCGGCCTTGCGTGCGGCATCCACAAAGCCGCGCGAAAGTTCCATTATTGCTACATGATCTGACGTTTTGGCGAGTTCGAGCGCAAGGCTGCCCGGCCCACCTGCCAAATCAAGCACTGCGCTAACCCGGTCAATTCCCGCCGCCTGCACCAAATGCGCGGCAAGCTCTGGCGGGAATGGCCGGTAAGTGCGGTAAGCTTCTGCAATCTGCGCATCATAGCGTGAGGTATCGTCACGTGCGCCGATCAGGACGTCTGCGGCCTTCATACCTGCGATTATCTTTGCCAGCCGCGTAGGTGCGCGCGGGTCATCAGCCTTGCCGTTCAGCGTGAGGCAGGCGGCAATC
The DNA here is from genome assembly GCA_043728175.1 of Sphingomonadales bacterium. Classification (GTDB taxonomy): domain Bacteria; phylum Pseudomonadota; class Alphaproteobacteria; order Sphingomonadales; family Sphingomonadaceae; genus Aquisediminimonas. The sequence goes on along the minus strand of JAYTMV010000309.1, from coordinate 2,284 downwards.
GCGTTATCGACCAAACAGCCGCCTTTTTTGGCAAAAAGCGCAAAGAGCAGCCGCTCGCGATCTGACAGCCAATATTGGATATAGGGCTCAACCTCTTTGGCGACATAAGCCCGACCATCCATAGTCAACGATAATGAAAAATTGGGCGACGTGCGCAGCCGCTCACCTGACTTGGGCATCGACCGGTATCTTACTCAACATTATTGACAATACCATCAATCGCGCGCCGCGCCCGGGCCAGCCGGCTCATCACTGTTCCAATCGGAATGTTGAGCATTTCTGCGGCTTCGCGATATGATTTGCCTTCTAAAACAACGAGCCGCATTAAATCGCGCTGTTCATCTGAAAGCGTGGTTATTGCGGTGCGGACGGAGGCAAGCGTTGAACGGTTTTCGGTGATGTCGCGGCCGTCCTCACCAATCACATTGTCAATCACTTCGCCGTCAAATTGTACCGTGCGGCGAATGCGCGCGCGCGCCTCATCAATGTTGATATTGCGTGCAATGCGAAACATCCAGCTATCAAGTCGGGTGCCCTCTTGCCACTGGCTAACCCGCCGAAGTGCGCGCTCAACGGTAGATTGAGTGAGATCATCGCCCGCATCAAGTGATCCCGTTAGCCCCGCACAGAACCGACGCAATCGCGGTAATAAAGCGATGATTTCATGTTTTGTGGCCTCAAGCGAGGGTCGATTGATTTGATCATCACCGCACATTTGAATCATTGGCAAAATCCACACAATAATCCGTTTGCACGCGGGACAGCGCGCAACTTGGAGTAGCATCATCGTGTCGATTGCGACCGAAAGAGGAGCTTTCGCGCGAAGTTGTTTCCGTTGTTGAAAATCAGCTTCAATCGACGCGTCATCATATCCAAATTGGTGTCGATTGCAGCACATTTCCGCCAAAACGTTGCATTCATCCGATTGTTGCACATTGTACGTTCGCGACACACAATATTGCACATGGTTAACATGCCAAATGATCGGTTTATTACGAAAAAGCGCTGACAGTGGCTGTGCCAATATCCGAATCAGAGGAAATTTTTTTCACCACAGGTGGTGAGCCCTGCTGGATTCGAACCAGCGACCTACTGATTAAAAGTCAGTTGCTCTACCGACTGAGCTAAGGGCCCACATGACGCATTGTCGCGTGGAAGCAGTCGCCTAGACGCGTGCGCGTGCGCGGTCAAGGCGGGCTTTTTGCTGTGGTGGAGAAAAATGTGTCAGCGGATCGCGCCACCGCGCCCCAATTTCACACAGCGGCCCCAGCACAAAGCGGCGCTGGCGATAGGCCGGGTGGGGAATGGTCAGCGTCTCATCCGCCCATATCCCGCCCGACCAGAGGATGATATCAAGATCAAGCACGCGCGCGCTCCAGCGCTGGCCCGAAGTACGCCTGCCAAAACCATGCTCGATCGCTTTCAGATATAACAGCAGGGCAGGGGGGGGCAGATCACTCTCGATCAGGATCGCAGCGTTGGCATAGGCGCGCTGAGAAGGCCCGATGGGGCGGCTGGCGATGATTCGTGAGCGCGCGACCGGATCAAGCTTGGCCATTGCCGCCGACAGCACATGCGCTGGTGCGCCGTAGCGCGGATGACGGCGGTTGGAGCCGAGGGCGATGATGTAGCTTGTGCGCATCGTGCGGTGTACCTATGCGCCACGGATGTTGATTGAAAGCCCCATCCCGAACGCAGAACCATCCAAGGACTGTGCCCGCTGCCCGCGCTTGGTCGAAACGCGTGCGGTCTGCCGCGCGCAATTCCCTGAGTGGTGGAATGCGCCAGTACCAGCACTTGGCGATCCGAATGCCTGGCTTGCCATCGTTGGTCTTGCGCCCGGCAAACACGGCGCGAACCGCACCGGGCTTGCGTTTACGGGTGACGGCGCTGGCGACATGCTCTGGGCAACGCTCGCCAAATTCGGGCTAGCCGATGAGGCGCGGGTGCTGAGCGGCGTCGTCATCCTCAACGCAGTCAAATGCTTGCCGCCCGAAAACAAGCCAAGCCCGGAGGAGATCCGCAATTGCCGCCCTTATCTGGCGAGCGCATTTGCAGCACTCCCCAATCTGCGCACGATCATCGCGCTCGGCCAAATCGCACATCAATCGGCGGTGAAGGCGGTCGGCGCAAAACTCCCCAAACACCGCTTCGCCCACGGCGCGGTGCACCAGATGCTTGATGGCCGAACGATCATCGATAGCTATCACTGCTCGCGGTATAATCAGAACACCGGACGGATTACGGTTGAGATGTTTGAGGCGGTGTTCGCGGCGGCGGTGGG
>JAYTMV010000308.1:0-4302 GCA_043728175.1 Sphingomonadales bacterium | reverse complement strand
ATTGCCGATTGGCCGGGGTTGCGCATCAGCGATCAGTTTGAAGGCCGTGATTTGAAGCCAACGCTCGCGCTTGAGGCAGTGGTTGCTGGCGCGGTTGCGGGTCACTTCGCGCTTGATCCAGCCGAGGTTGCGCGGATGCTTTATCCGTCGCTTCCGCCTTTCAAGCGGATTGAGGGGCTGATTCGCATCTGATTACAATAGTATAGCGCAAGAGTGTGATCTGGATCGCTTGTCGCGCGTCGTATTTGTGCCAAACACTCTGCCATAAAATGACGGGCCGTAATTGTCGCATGGGAGATGCGCTATGGGTGGTTTACGCACATTTGCGATCCGCATCGCCGCCGGGCTTGCGGGCAAAAGTGGCTGGTTGAGCGAAACGCTGAACAAATTCGCGATCAATGGCCTTGTCAAAGCGGGGCGCAACCGCCCGCATCCGTGGAGTACACGCAGCAGTTATATTAGCTGGAGCAGCCTGACTGACCGAACCTACAGCGCGCGGATGCTTCCTGAGGCGCTTAATCCGCAGCCGCTGCCCCCGGTTGAAGATATCGTCCAACTGTTCGTGCCGGAAAGCGGCGGACAGCGGCCATGCCCGAAATCCACCGCGCTTTTTGGTGCCTTTGCGCAATATCTGACTGACGGTTTTATCCGCACCTTGCTATCAAACATTGATGCCGAAGAAGACCGACGGCGGACGACGACCAATCACGAGATTGACCAAAGCCCGCTTTATGGGCGCACGGTATTCCAGACGCGCGCGCTCCGCCTTGGTTCTGAGGAACCGGGGAAGCGCGGTCGCCTCAAATCGCAGATGATTGACGGGGAGGAATATTCGCCCTTCCTCTATCTGCCCGATGGCCAAACGCTCGATCCCGATTTTGTCGGCTCCGACGGACGGCCGATCCTTGATGCGCCGCTTGGTGAAACAAAACCGTGGGCGGTGAAAACGACGCTGTTTGCGGCGGGCGGGGACCGGGTCAATGCGTCGCCGCAGGTGGCGATGATGAACACGCTGTTCCTGCGCGAACATAATCGGCTCGCAAAAATGCTTGAGGAGCGGCATCCCCACTGGGAGGATGAACGCGTGTTTGAAACTGCGCGTAACATCATCATCGTGATGTTTATCAAGCTGGTGGTTGAGGAATATATCAATCATATCAGCCATGAACCGCTCCACCTCCGTGCGCTTCCCGACGTGGCTTGGACGGCGAACTGGAACCGACCAAATTGGATCACCGCTGAGTTTAGCTTGCTCTACCGCTGGCATTCGCTGGTGTCGGAAAGCATGACGTGGGCAGGGGAGGCGGTGCCGGGGATTGCGGCAACACTCAACAATAGCGTGCTATTAAAGCGCGGTCTCGCGAATGCGTTCGCCGATGTTTCGGCAAATTATGCCACGCGGATAGGCCTGCAAAATTCGGCAAGCTTCATCATTTTTGCCGAAGAAAAGGCAATCCTTCAGGCGCGCACGAATAAGCTCGCATCCTATAATGACTACCGCGCGGCGATGGGCAAATCGCGCGCAACCAGCTTTGTAGATGTAGTTGGGCGAACAGGCGATGCCGCCGAGCAAGCACGCCGCACACAACTTGCGGCGCGGTTGCAGGCGCTTTATGGTTCGGTTGATAGACTAGAATTTTATGTTGGGCTGTTTGCCGAGCCGACGCAGACCAACGGCGTCCTTCCCGATCTGCTTCAGGCGATGGTGGCGATGGACGCATTTTCGCAGGCGCTCACCAATCCGCTGCTCAGCGAACATGTGTGGGGCGACGAAGCGACGCGCCGCCTGACCTTTACTGACGAAGGGCTTGCCGAAATTGAACGCACGACCACATTGCGTGATATCGTGGCGCGCAATAGCGTTGGCCTTGGTGACCGTTTTGTTGGTATGACACGCAAGGATTGGCGGCGGAGTTAGACATTTTGAACATCATTATCGCGGGCAGCACAGGGCTTATCGGTTCGCTGCTGCTCAAGCGCTTGTCTGGCCATGAACTGACGCTGGTGGGCAGGCGGGCCAATCCGGGTGTACCCGCAAATGTAAGGCAATTGATTGGCGACACAGCCGATTGGCCAAGCTTGATGGCGGACGTCAGATGCGATGTCGCGATCTCTACGCTTGGGTCAACCATGGCGCAGGCGGGATCAAAAGCCGCGTTTGCAGCGGTTGACCACGACGCGGTAATCGCCTTTGCGAAGGCTGCAAAAGCAGGCGGCGCGCGGCAGTTCATGATGGTTTCGTCTGTTGGCGCAAATGCTAAGGCAAGCAATTTCTACCTCGCCACCAAGGGGCAGGCCGAGGACGGTGTAAACGCGATAGGCTTCGCCCGCGTCGATATCTTCCGCCCCGGCCTGCTGCGCGGCGAACGCGGCGGCAAAACTCGCCCGGTCGAGCGGCTGATGATCAACCTCAGCCCAATCACCAACCTCCTCACCCCGCGCTTGTTCGACCATTACCGCGCGATTGACGCGGGTGATGTGGCTGGCGCGATGGCAAAGTTATTCAGTCTGGAAGGAGAAGGCGGGTTCGTTCATCACAACTGCGAGATGTGGGCCGCAACCCAAGCTTAATCTCGGAGCGCGTCAAGCTTGACGCGGATTTTGCGCAAGGCGGGCAATAGCTCGCTAAGTTCAGCATTGCTTACCACTGAGTTAATCAGTGGTAGAAGTGGTAGAAGCGCTGATATACAATTTTCGCGCATCGCTCGTCCTTCACTTGTAAGCGACACCAGTTTGGCGCGACCATCGGCTGGATCGGGCCGAATAGTGACAAGCCCCGCACGCTCCATGCGTGAGAGCGTGCTTGTCATCGTCGGGCGGGTGAGCTGAAACGCATTTGCCAAATCAGCAGGTGATTTTTCAACCACGCTGAGCCGCACGAAATGATTAAGCACGGTAAATTGCGCCTGCGTCATCCCGGCGGGCATGACGCTTGCAAACATGGCGCTCGCAAGCTGATCAATGATCCCGATTTCGTTGAACACTTCAAAGGCAAGCGGATCATCAGTCATGCACGTAAATGAGTCTCCATTGGCCAGCGCGGCGCTGGATCGACTAACGGGCCATAGCCGATCCGCACAAGCATTTGTACCCGTTCGTCCGGCTTTGCGCCAAGAACATCATGAACATTTTTGAACAGCCCTGCTACCTCATGATATTCCTGAAGCGATTGGCTCAAAGGGTGCATCGCCACGCCGAGCATAGTCGCGCGCAAATTGGCCCTTACGTGACGTCGCCCGGCCTCAAGCTGATCAAGGCGACTGTTGCCTGGTGTTATGATCCACACTGCCGCCGGAATTGATCCGTAAATATCCTGCATCATATCAATCCCAGTCTGGAACGAAGAACTTGTCGGATCGCCGAGCGCTTCTTGGTCAAGTTGCCCGGTGAGCTTGAGCGCCTCCATCAGTGGCCCTGTCAGCGATATTCCGTCAGGATTGGCATCCACTTGATCATGGCCAATTCGCATGAGGCGAACGCTTTCCATATTGGTGCGCGGGGTCATCTGCTCGGTTTTGATCCCAGCCATGGTAATCGCGCGGATTGCCGCAATTCGTTTTGGATCAGTGGTGTATGTTCCATCGGATATCTGGCGCGCAATGCTCTCAGGCACGGGACGGGATAAATCATAAACCTCACGCGTTGTTCGCCGCTTGGTGATCGCGGCGAACAGCGGGTCGCGCGGTGTAGCCTGATCGGGGATAAAGCGCAGGCGCGCAATCGGCCTTGTATCAAGGCGCGGCTGCGGTTCGCCGTCAGGAAAAGGGATTATCTCCATTCGAACACCGCGCTCGGCGGCAGCGATCCGCGCAATTTCAAGGAAAGTACCAAAGCCAATGATGATCTGGCGCTCAAACGGATCGGTTTCGGGCAACCGCCGATCAAGATCACAACTGATCAGCGCGCCGTCACTGCCCTCAAGTTTGATCAGCCACGGCTGGCGGTTGTGCGGATTGGGCGCGAGGATCGCATGGCGAAACGCATCAAGGCGAACATCTTTTGGCGGGGTTTGATCAAGCCTCCACGGATTTGATGCAGTACGCGGTAACCGCGTCACCCGCCAAACCCCCGCACCGCCAGCCAACGCCAGCGTTGTTGCACCTGCGCCTATAATCAATCTCCTGCGCGAAACGGACATGTGGCCTCCGATTAGATATCTAACTATATAGTTTGGTATCTAACTAAAGCCACTGGGTCAACAGTGAATATTATTTGCAAGCGTGGTGGGCGCGGCAAGGATTGAACTTGCGACCCCACCCGTGTGAAGGGTGTGCTCTACCACTGAGCTACGCGCCCACGCTT
>JAYTMV010000307.1:0-4522 GCA_043728175.1 Sphingomonadales bacterium | reverse complement strand
GTTAGCTCCTTAAACATATCGATAAGGCGGTTAATGCTGTCGTCTTTTCTTGTTCTTCGTCCCTTTTCAGCATCATCAATTGCCCTTTGTCGGGCTCTCTCATCTCGATACGCTTGTTGCTCAGCCAAATAGCTTGGCCGTTGCGACAGCCTGCCAGACTCGGGATTGTGACCCAATTCCGATTTTCTGGCAGGCCAAACCCAAAGAGCAACGGCCAAACAAAACACTGCAAGGCAGACCCATAAAATCGGGATACCAATCACGGGGTCAAGGGTGGGCCAAATCATGGTAACCACCGTTGAGCCGACGACAGAAACCGCTCCAAATGAGGCGGACGCGATTCGCTTTCTAACCATCCCCGCTTCATGTCAAAATCTCCTCCTTGGCGCAAGGGGATAGATGCCAAACGAGTTCAGGGTGACGCGGAGGAGTTAAATGCGATGATGAAAAAACAGCCCTGCGTTTATATTCTCGCCAAAAAGAAGCATGGGGTTCTTTACATTGGCGTTACATCAAACCTGATGCAGCGGATGTATCAACATCGTGGTCAAATGACTGGCGGCTTTTCAGCTAAGTACGGCGTCTACAAACTGATCCGCTACGAAATGTTTGAGGATATGACCTCTGCCATCGCGCGCGAGAAGCAGTTGAAAAACTGGCACCGAGAATGGAAAACCAACCTTATAGAACAAGATAATCCCGAATGGGTTGATCTTGCGCTGGGATTTGGGTTCGCGCCAATCCGGTAAAGTCTGGAGTATATGGATGCTGAAACAAGTTCAGCATGACGGGGCGTTTATGACGCGTTATGAGGCATTATGACCAATCAATTCGATCTTACTGAAGACCAATATGCGATCCAGGATATGGCGCGCAAATTTACTGCCGACGCGATCACCCCGCACGCAGCGGAGTGGGATGAGAAGCATCATTTTCCTCGCGATACCATCAAACAAGCAGCCGAGCTTGGCTTTGCGTCCATCTACGTGTCCGAGGAATCGGGCGGGATCGGCCTTGGGCGGCTTGAGGCGGCGCTGATTATGGAGGCGATGGCTTATGGCTGTCCCGCGACATCGGCGTTCATCTCGATCCACAATATGGCGGCGTGGATGATCGACTGTTTCGGCTCGGCGGAACTCAAGGGCCGCTATCTGCCGCAGCTCAATAATATGGATAAAATGGCGGGCTATTGCCTGACTGAGCCAGGCAGTGGTTCGGATGCGGCGGCGCTCAAGACGACAGCGAAACTTATGGGCGACCATTATGTCGTCAACGGCACCAAGCAGTTTATTTCTGGCGGCGGGGTCAATGATGTCTATGTGACAATGGTGCGCACTGGCGTTGACGGGCCAAAGGGCATTAGCTGCCTTGTGATCGAAAAGACGATGGAGGGCGTCAGCTTCGGCGCGCCCGAACGTAAGCTTGGCTGGAATGCCTCTCCCACCGCGCAAGTGATTTTCGACAATGTGAAAGTTCCGGTTGAAAACCGCGTTGGCGCAGAGGGTGACGGCTTCCGCTTTGCGATGATGGGGCTTGATGGCGGGCGGCTCAATATTGGCGCGTGCTCGCTTGGCGGGGCGCAGCGTTGCCTTGATGAATCGATTAAATATACCAAGGAACGCCAGCAATTTGGTCAGCCTATTGCTGAGTTTCAAAACACGCAGTTCATGCTCGCCGATATGGCGACTGATTTGGAGGCGGCGCGGGCATTGCTCTATCTCGCGGCGGCAAAGGTCAATGCGGGTGCGCCTGACAAGTCGCGCTTCTCGGCAATGGCGAAGCGGCTGGCGACTGATAACGGGTCGAAAATCGTCAATGACGCGCTTCAACTTCACGGCGGTTATGGCTATCTGAAGGACTATCCGATCGAGCGTTTCTGGCGCGACTTGCGCGTCCATTCGATCCTTGAGGGCACTAATCAAGTGATGCGGATGATCGTAGGACGGGATTTGTTACGCCAGTGACCACAGACATTATCGCCCGGATCGATGGTGGGGCTGGCGTCATCAGCCTGAACCGCCCAGCGGCACTGCACGCGCTGACGCTTGACATGGTTCATGCGATGGCCGCGCAGTTGAAGGCTTGGGCAGATCACGGCGCGGTGCAGTGCATCATCATTGACCATGCTGATGGACGCGGTTTTTGTGCGGGCGGAGATATTCGTTTCTTGCAGGAATCGGCACTGGTTGGTGGCGAGGCTGGCCGCAAATTCTTCCGTGATGAATATCAGCTCAATCACTTACTGTTCACTTATCCAAAGCCAGTGATCGCGTTTATGGACGGGATCACGATGGGCGGCGGCGTCGGCATTTCGCAGCCAGCCAAGTACCGGATCGCGACTGAGAACACGCGTTTCGCGATGCCGGAAACGGGGATTGGTCTGTTTCCCGATGTTGGTGGCGGCTGGTATCTTTCACGCTTGCCGGGACGGGTTGGCCAGTATCTTGCGCTGACGGGTGCGCGGATTGATGGGGCCGATTGCCTCGCGGTCGGGCTGGCGACGCATTATCTCCCAAGCGCTTCGCTGGAGGGCGTTAAAGCGGCGATTGCGGCCAATCCCGAAAATGCGGAAGCGATCCTTAAAAACGCGAGCGTTGGCGCTCCGCTCGCCAAAATCGTGGAGAGCCGCCCGCAGATTGAGCGCCTGTTCGCCTCTGATATTTATGAGGAGATACTGGCAGCACTTGAAAACGATGGCGGCGAATGGGCGATCAAGGAGCTTGCAGGCCTACGAACGAAATCGCCGCAAACGTGCAAGGTGAGCTTGCGCCAACTCTCCCACGGCGCGCGTTTCGTTGATTTTGCTGACAATATGCGCATGGAATATCGGATCGCTGCGCGCGTCCTAACGCGTCATGATTTTATCGAGGGCGTCCGCGCGGTAATCATCGATAAGGATAATGCGCCGCGCTGGAATCCAGCGACACCAGAGGGCGTAACTGATGCGCTGCTTGATGAAATTTTTGCGCCGCTGCCTGCCGATCAAGAATGGAAACCGCTATGACCTACGAAACCATCCTCGTTGAGCAAAAGGGCGCGGTGACGCTGATTACGCTCAACCGCCCGCAAGCGTTGAATGCGCTGAACAGTCAGGTGCTCGCTGATTTGGTGACTGCCTTTGGCGCGTTTGACAAGGACGATAGCCAACGCTGCGCCGTCCTCACTGGTTCGGAAAAAGCCTTTGCGGCTGGCGCCGATATCAAAGAAATGCAGTGCCAGAGCTTTGCCGATATGTATGGCGGCAATTTCTTCTATGATTATGAAAAGGTCACTGCGACGCGCAAACCGTGGATCGCTGCTGTTAACGGCTTTGCGCTTGGTGGCGGGTGTGAGCTGGCGATGATGGCTGACTTTATTATCGCAGGCGACGGCGCCAAGTTCGGTCAGCCCGAAATCAAGCTTGCTGTCACCCCCGGCATGGGCGGATCACAGCGCCTCACCCGCGCGATTGGCAAGGCCAAGGCGATGGAAATGTGCCTGACGGGGCGGATGATGGGTGCGGTTGAGGCTGAAGCCTCCGGGCTAGTTGCCAAGGTAGTGCCGGCGGCTGAACTGGTTGAGGAGGCGCTGAAGTCTGCAACCGTGATTGCTGGCATGGCACCGCTTGCGGCGCTCGCAACCAAGGAAATGGTCAATGCCGCGTTTGAAACAACGCTGGCGCAGGGCGTGAATTTTGAGCGGCGCCTGTTCCACGGGCTGTTCGGGTCACAGGATCAAAAAGAAGGCATGGCGGCGTTTGTTGAGAAACGCCCCGGCAACTGGAGCGGCCAATGAAAATAGCCTTTATCGGTCTCGGCAATATGGGCGGCGGCATGGCCGCAAACCTTGTGAAGGCGGGGCACAGCGTCAACGCGTTTGATTTGTCCGAGGTGGCGCTTGCGATTGCCAAGGGCAATGGTTGTGAAACCTTCACTTCAGTGCGGGATGCAGTCGCGGGCGTTGATGCGGTTGTCTCAATGCTGCCCAATGGCAAGATTGTTGAAAGCGTATATTCGAGCGAAGTTATCGATCATGCACCAAGCACGGCATTGCTGCTTGATTGTTCGACCATCGATGTCTCTACCGCGCGGAATGTCTGTGATCAGGCTGCGGTTGCAGGCTATGAAATGGTCGATGCGCCTGTATCAGGTGGGATCGCAGCGGCCAATGGTGGCACGCTGACCTTCATGGTCGGCGGCACTCCGCAATCCTTTGCGCGAGCAGAACCGATTCTTTCGGCGATGGGTAAAGCAGTGATCCACGCAGGCGACGCAGGGGCAGGGCAGGCGGCCAAAATCTGCAACAACATGCTCCTCGGTGCAAGCATGATCGCGACCTGCGAAACCTTTGCGATGGCCAAGAAGCTTGGTTTAGATTTGCAGACTTTCTATGATATTTCATCCAAAGCCTCAGGCCAGAATTGGTCAATGACGAGCTATTGCCCTGTGCCCGGTGTCGGCCCGAAGACGCCTGCAGATAATGATTATCAAGGCGGTTTCGCAACAGCCCTAATGCTCAAGGATTTAAAGCTGGCGATGGAGGC
>JAYTMV010000306.1:0-8884 GCA_043728175.1 Sphingomonadales bacterium | reverse complement strand
GTCCGGCTGCGCACATCGCATCGCGGATCGTTTCAACCTTTGACGGATCACGGTGCCAGCCGATATCCAGCCCGGCGAGATCACTCATTTGGAACGGCCCCATCGGCATCCCGAAATCAGTATGCACCTTGTCAATCTGGGCTGGGGTTGCTCCTTCAAGGAGGAGCTGCATCGCAGGCTGTTGACGCTGGCTCAGCATCCGGTTGCCGATAAAGCCGTGGCACACGCCCGCGACCACCGCGACCTTGCCGATCTTTTTGCCAATCGCCATAGCCGTCGCCAGCACATCATCAGCGGTCTTTTCACCGCGCACGACCTCAAGCAGTTTCATGACATTGGCGGGTGAGAAAAAGTGCATCCCAACGACATCCTGTGGGCGCTTAGTTGAGGCTGCGATATCATCAACATTGAGGTATGACGTGTTCGACGCAAGGATTGAGCCTGCCTTACAGATGGTGTCGAGCTTGCCGAACACCTCTTTCTTAACGTCCATGCTCTCATAAATCGCTTCGATCACCAGATCACAATCGGCAAGATCGTCAAGGCTGAGCGAGGGCGTGAGGATGCCCATCATGCCTTCAACCTGCTCGATCGTGAAACGGCCTTTAGCGGCTGATGCCTCATAATTCTTGCGGATCACACCGACCCCGCGATCAAGATTTTCCTGCACCATTTCAACGATGGTGACTGGAATGCCTTTGGCCAGGAAGTTCATCGTGATCCCGCCGCCCATCGTGCCAGCGCCAATCACGCCGACCTTCTTGATGTCGCGCAGCGGCGTATCTTTGGGGAGGCCGTCAATCTTGGCGGCTTGGCGTTCGGCAAAGAACATGTGGCGCTGGGCGGCGGACTGGCTGCCCATCATCAGTTTCATGAACTCAGTGCGTTCAAACGCCATGCCTTCATCAAAGGGCAGGCGGGTGGCGGCTTCAATGCAGGCAAGATTGGCATAGGGTGCTTCAAAGCCCCGCCATTTCTTGGCGTTAGTGGTTTTAAGCTGCTCAATCACCGCGACATCACCCTTGACGGGCAAATCGCGCGTGGCGCGCGGCCCCTTGGCAATGCACTCACGCGCAAAGGCGAGCGCATCCTCGGCAAGCGTTGTTTCACCTGCGAGCGCATCAACCAAGCCCATTTCCTTGGCCTTAGCAGCAGGCACTGGGTCGCCGCTTGAACACATCGCCGCCGCCGCCTCAACGCCGACAAGACGCGGCAGCCGCTGGGTGCCACCAGCACCGGGGAGAAGACCAAGCTTCACCTCGGGCACACCGAGTTTCGCTGAAGGGACGGCAATCCGGTAATGGCAGCATAATGCCGTTTCAAGACCGCCGCCAAGCGCTGTGCCGTGGATCGCCGCGATGATCGGTTTCGAAGCGGTTTCCATTGCATCGAGCGTCGCGCCAAGCGCAGGCTCTTTGGGCGCCTGACTAAATTCAGTGATGTCAGCACCCGCAATAAAGGTCGTCCCTTCGCAGCGGATGATGGCGGCCTTGATCGCGGGGTCACTTAGCGCTTCTTCAACGCCGTCTTTCAATCCCTGCCGCACATGCCAGCTCAGCGCATTAACCGGCGGATTGTTGACAAGGATGACAAGGATTTCGCCTTCGCGGTGGGTTGTGACTGATTGCATGATATTTCTCCGTAGGGGTCAGGCGGCGAGTGCCGCATAAAGCATTGTCTTGATTTCGCGCCGGATTGGGTAGCTGCTTGAAGGCATGAGCTGTGTCATGAAAATCATGATAATGTCTTCTTGCTGGTCAATGAAAAAGGCGGTTGAATACATCCCGCCCCAAAAATATTCACCGCGTGAACAGGGCACCATCGTTGCCGCTGGATCAACGATTGAGGCAAAGCCGAGGCCAAAGCCAACCCCCGCCATTTCGGCCTCGCTAAACAAGGATTTGGAGAGTTCAGTCAAATCCTTACCGCCGGGCAAGTGATTTGCGGTCATCAGCTCAAGTGTCTTTAGGCTGATAATCTGGACACCATCAAGCGCGCCGCCATTCAACAGCATCCGGCAAAAACGGTGATAGTCGGCAAGCGTCGATGCCAGCCCGCCCCCGCCAGATTGAAATTTATGCGACCGCGCCCAAGCGCTTTCGGCTCCGGCTTTGTCGGCGAGCTTCATCTTTTCAGTCGGGTGCCACGCATAGGCTGCAGGAATGCGGCTTGCCTTATCAACAGCAACAGTAAAGCCCGTGTCATTCATGCCGAGTGGCGTGAAAATATGCTGCTGAAAATAATCCCCAAGCGACATCCCCGAAACCCGCGAGACGATGATGCCGATCAGATCAGTTGAAACCGAATAATTCCAGCATGTCCCCGGATCAAATTCGAGTGGAATTTTGGCGAGTTTGGCGACAAATTCATCATTGTCATGCTTGGCCCAGCCGTCGAGTTCCTGCGCGCGGTAGGCGGCGTCAACATTCGTGCGTTCCTGAAAACCGTAAGTAAAGCCAGCAGTGTGGCGCATCAGGTCAATCACGCGCGGCACAGTCAGCGGCGGGCGCGACTGCATCGGCGTATTGCCGCCGCCAGCAACAAACACGCCGAGATCCTTAAATTCAGGAATATATTTGGCGATGGGTTCGGACAGCGCAATTTTACCTTGTTCAACCAACTGCATCAGCGCGATGCTCGTGACTGGCTTGGTCATCGACATGATGCGGAAGATTGCGTCCTCCTCAACACCTGATGTCCACAGATGCGCAATCTCATCGCCGCGCCCGATCAGCAGTGCGCCGAAGGGCAGTTTGCCCGTATCGAGATATTTGCCCTGAATATGCGCGCCAATCCGTGCGAGGCGGTCAGGCAGAAATCCAAGTTCGGAAGGGTTCGGATGCGTCATTGGCGTGGGATCCCTGCGGCAATGGCTTCGGCTTTGGCGAAGAGGGTTGGGTCAATGACTAGCCCTGACGCGGCAGCATTTTCGCTCACCTGCTCAGGCCGTGTTGCGCCGATGATGGCGCTGGCGATATTGGGCTCACGCAGCACCCAGGCAAGCGCGAATTGAGCGACGCTGCATCCTGCCTCGGCTGCGAGTTTGCCAATCTGATCGACGGCACTGATAACGCCGTTCTGCATGAAGCGTGAAATCCACTGGCCTTGGGTTTCGCTTGCCGCTCGGCTATCCGCAGGCGGCTTGGCACCGGGCTTATATTTGCCAGTGAGCATCCCCTGCGCAAGCGGTGACCAGACAATTTGCGAAATGCCATTGGCGGCAGAAAGTGGGATCACTTCTTTTTCAGGCCGCCGCCACAGCAGCGAATATTGCGGCTGGCTTGAAACGAACTTGACTGTGTTTGGCACGGCGAGCGCGTCACGGATATTCTGCGGAGACCATTCGGAAAAGCCGATCGCGCGCACTTTGCCTGCGCGGACGACTTCAGACAGTGCCTCCATCGTTTCAGCGATGGGCGTCTCATCATCATAACGGTGACATTGATACAGATCGATATAATCGGTCTGAAGCCGCGCAAGCGAAGCATCGACTTGCTTGTGCACCTGCGCGCGTGACAGGCCTTTGTCAGTCGCGGTCATCGGGAAAAAGAGCTTGGTCGCCATCACGTAAGAGTCGCGCGGGCGCCCTTTGAGCGCTTCGCCAAGGAAGGTTTCCGCTGCGCCCGTGCCGTAGATATTGGCGGTGTCGATGAAGTTGATTCCAACCTCAAACGCACGGTCAAGGCAGGCGCGGGCTTTGTCTGCCTCAACGCCGACGCCGTAGGTTAGCCAACTGCCGAGCGAGATTTCGGAGACCTCAATCCCACTGTCGCCAAGTGTGCGCATTTTCATGATGTTATACCGCCGTTTGCCCAGTGAGCTGACGCGTCACCGGATGGGATGAAGAAAGCCCGCCATCTACCGCGATGGCTTGCCCGTTGACATAGCTCGCCATATCCGAGGCGAGGAATAGCGCGACGCTGGCAAGTTCGCTTGGCTGCGCGGCACGGCGCAGCGGATTGAGCCGCCCGACCTTGTGCATCACGTCCTTTTCCTTAGCATAATCGAACGTTGGCTTGGTCATGCCAGTCTCAGTAAGGCCCGGGCATATCGCGTTGCAGCGCACACCCGTTTCGCTGAGCTGCTGCGCCGTGACTTTGGCCAAGTTGATCACGCCTGCTTTGGAGGCTGAATAGGCCGGCCCGCCTGCGCCTGAACGAATGCCCGCGACACTCGCAGTCATGATAATCGAGCCGCCCTTGCCCGCGTCCGCCATCGCCTTGCCCGCATGTTTGGCCATCAGCCACGGCCCGATCAGGTTTACGCGCAGTATCTCCGCCCATTCTTCAGGGGTAAGATCAAAAATACCGGCCATCCCGCCCGAAATCCCGGCATTGGCAAAGGCTACATCAAGCTGGCCGTGGGTTGAAAGCGCGAGCGCGACGATTTTTTGCACATCGGCCTCAAGCCCTGCGTCAATCTGGATCGCGGTTGCAGCGTCACCCACCATTTTCGCGGTTTCATGAACGGCCTCGGTCTTATCACCAAGGATTACCTTCGCGCCCTCGGCTGCAAAGAGGATAGCCGACGCGCGGCCAATGCCTGAACCTGCGCCCGTGATGATTGCGACTTTCCCTTGCAATTGTCCCATCATGCACCTCCGCTAATTGTTGCGCCGCCATCGATGACGATGGTTTGACCTGTAGTGAATGCGCCTGCGCGTGAGGCCAAGAATACGGCGGCCCCCGCAATTTCTTCCGGCTCACCAATGCGCTTGAGACACGCGCCTGCGGTTGAGCGCTTGAGCGTTTCGGGATCATCCCATAATGCCTTGGCAAAATCAGTCTTGATCAGCCCCGGCGCAATGCAATTCACTCGCACGCCTTGCGGGCCATATTCAGCCGAGAGATTGCGCGCGAGCTGCATGTCCGCCGCCTTTGAGATGCAATACGCGCCAATCACGGTCGATGCCTTGATCCCGCCGATGGATGAGATGATCGTGATTGATCCTTCGCCGCGCGCGATCATTTCGGGCACCACCATGCTGATCAGCCAGTGGTTGGCGACGATATTGTTGGTCAGGATTTTGTTAAACTGCTCATCACTGATCCCGGCAGAGGGGCCGTAATAGGGGTTTGATGCCGCATTGCAGACGAGCGCGTCAATTTTGCCAAAGACTTTCCGGGTTTCATCGACGAGGTTTTGAAGGCTTTCCTTGGATGAGATATTGGCAGGGATAGTGATCGCGGTGCCAGCGCCGTATTTGGCGTTAATCGCATCGCTCACCAGATCGCAGGCATCGGCCTTGCGGCTTGAGATCACGATCTTGGCCCCGTGTTCGGCCATTTCCTCGGCAATTGCCTTGCCAATCCCGCGTGACGAACCCGTAATGACGACGACCTTCCCGGTCATATCGAATAGTGACATTCTATCTCCCTCTCCCCTTCAGGGGAGAGGGCCGGGGAGAGGGGGAGTCCACTCATCCGGCCCATTGTTGCTTCATGGGACGGACTGCCCCTCTCCCTAACCCTCTCCCCTAAGGGAGAGGGGACTTAAATCGCCCCAGCCTTCTCTGCAAAACCCCATGCCGCCTCTGCCAGCGGGCGGACGCGTTCGGACATATCGCGTGCGTGGGGTGAAGTCGCAGTGCCATCGATAACGCGCTTCTTGATGCCCTGAATAATCCCGGCCAGACGGAAGAAATTATAGGCGAAATACCAGTTGATATCGGGGATGTCATCGCGTCCGGTCGCGGCGCAGTAACGCGTCACCATTTCGTCAAGCTCTGGAATGCCAAGTGCAGCGCGATCCAAATCCATCACGCCCGAACGCCCGCCATTTTCTGTCACCCACGCCATTGCGACATAAGTGAAATCAGCCAGCGGATCACCGAGCGTGCCAAGCTCCCAATCAAGCACCGCGATCACTTTTGGCGCACCCTCCGCAAAGATCATATTGTCGATCCGGTAATCGCCGTGGACGATGCTCGTCCGCGTTTGATTAGGCAGCGTCTTGGGCAGCCATTCGATCAGCCGCTCCATCTCGGGCATCGTCTCGGTTTCGGACGCGCGGTACTGCTTCGTCCAGCGGTCAACCTGCCGCCCGAAATAATTGCCGGGCTTGCCATAGTCGGTCAGACCCGCCGCTTCGACATCAATCGCGTGAAGTGCGGCTAGCGTATCAATCATTGCTTCATAAGTGGCGCGGCGCTCGATCGGGTTTGATCCGGGCATTGATCCGTCCCAGATCGTCCGCCCCTCAACCATCGCCATGATGTAAAACCAACTGCCGATCACACTGTCATCGGTACACAGCCCGTATGGCTTGGCGACGGGAAAGCCCGTTGGGTGCAGTCCGGCGATCACCTTATATTCGCGGTCAACCGCGTGGGCAGAGGGGAGCAACGGCCCGAATGGTTTGCGCCGCAGCACGTAAGACTGGTTCTTGGCATTGATCCGGTACGTCGGGTTTGATTGCCCGCCCGCGAATTTCAAAACCTCAACCGGGCCTTCAAATCCAGCGACATTCACGCTCATCCATGCGGCGAGCTTGGCCTCGTCAATCTTGTCGGCACCCTCTGGCGCAACAGTCCCGCTAAAGGCAGTTTGCGCGTCGAGCGTCATTGATCGAACACAATTACCGACCGTGCCGCATCGCCCTTTTTCATTTGTTCAAAGCCTTCGTTGATCGCGCTGAGCGGAATGCGCTCGGCAACAATCGTATCGAGATCAAGCAGCCCGCGCATGTAGAAATCAACGAGACGCGGAATATCAACCGGGAAGCGGTTGCCCCCCATCAGCGCGCCCTGAAGCTTTTTGCCGCCAAGCAGATCAAACGCGCCGAGGCTGACGCGCTCCCCCGGCGGCATCATGCCAAGGATGGTTGCTGTCCCGCCGCGCTTGAGCACGCTCACCGCAAGGCTTGCCGAGGCGGGCCGCCCGACGGCTTCAATCGCATGATCAACGCCGCCTTTGGTCATTTCGATAATCGCGGCGGCAGCGCCTTCGGCCATTGGATCAATCACGTCAGTCGCACCGAGCTTGATCGCTAGTGCGCGTTTTTCAGGCAAGGGATCGCAGGCGATGATCCGGCCCGCGCCCGCAATCTTGGCCGCGTTAATCGTTGCCAGACCAACCCCGCCGCAGCCGACGACAGCGACCGTTTCACCCGGCGTTACTTTGCACGAGTTGAAGATGGTGCCAGCGCCCGTCGTCACCGCACAGCCGATGACGGCGGCGCGGTCAAGCGGCATATCAGGATTGATCGCAACGCAGGCATTTTCATGGATCAGCATTTGTTCGGCATAGGCCGACAGGTTGAGCATCTGGTTGACTGTGCTGCCGTCGGGGCGGGTGATACGCGGCGCATCCCCTGCCTGCCGCCGGGTGTTACCGCTGGTGCAAAGTGATAACCTACCAGTAACGCAAAAGTCGCAGCGCCCACAGAACGCCGAGAGGCAGGTAACGACGGCATCGCCGACTTTGACCGAGCGCACTTCGCTGCCCACCGCCTCAACAATCCCAGCGGCTTCGTGCCCCGGAATTGCGGGCAGCGGGTGGGGATAAATCCCCTCAATAAAGTGCAAGTCCGAATGGCATAGCCCGCAGGCGGCGGTGCGGATCAGCACTTCATGTGGGCCGGGCTTTGAGATCACCACGTCCTCAATCGAAAGAGGCTGGTTGGGCTCTATCAGTACGGCAGCCTTCACCGCGAAACCCCAATGTCGCCGCTTGACGTGCCGCCCGCTGGTTCAGCGCTATATTTGCCAAACTCAAGCCGCGCGATGGCGCGTGAGTGAACCTCATCGGGGCCATCGGCGAGACGCAGCGTCCGCTGATGCGCATAGGCACTGGCAAGCCCGAAATCTTCGGAAACGCCGCCTGCGCCGTGCGCCTGAATGGCATCATCAATGATTTTGAGCGCCATATTGGGTGCCTGAACTTTGATCATCGCGATTTCGCATGCCGCTGATTTATTGCCGACGGTATCCATCATCTGTGCTGCTTTCAGGCAGAGCAATCGCGTCATTTCAATATCAATCCGCGCGCGCGCGATCCGCTCTTCCCAAACCGAAAACTCAGCAATCTTGCGCCCAAACGCTGTCCGCGAGAGTAGCCGCTTGGTCATTTTCTCAAGCGCTACTTCGGCGGTGCCAATCGTGCGCATACAGTGATGGATACGACCTGGCCCAAGCCGGCCCTGCGCGATTTCGAAGCCGCGCCCTTCGCCGAGCAGCATGTTCGATGCGGGGATGCGGACATCCTTCAACAGGATTTCCATATGACCGTGCGGCGCATCGTCATATCCAAACACAGGCAGATGGCGCAAAATGTTAACGCCGGGGGCATCAAGATCAACGAGCACCATTGATTGCTGCGAATGGCGCTTGGCTTCAAAATCGGTTTTGCCCATCAGGATGGCGACTTTGCAGCGCGGATCGCCCGCACCTGACGACCACCATTTTGTGCCGTTGATGACATATTCATCGCCTTCGCGGCGGATTGATGTTTCGATATTGGTTGCGTCAGACGAGGCAACCGCTGGCTCAGTCATCAGGAACGCCGAACGGATTTCGCCGTTCATCAGTGGCACCATATATTTCAGCTTTTGCTCGCGCGTGCCGTAACGGTTGAACACTTCCATATTGCCCGTGTCAGGCGCTGAGCAGTTGAACACTTCGGAAGACCAGCCAAGCCGCCCCATTTCTTCAGCGCAGAGCGAATATTCCATGTTGGTCAGCCCCGGCCCCTCGAGATGGACGCTATCATCAACATGGGGAAAGCCAGAGCTTGGCGGCATGAACAAGTTCCAAATGCCCGCAGCCTTGGCCTTGGCTTTCATCTCTTCCATGACGGGGATAACTTTCCACCGCTCACCCTCGTTGGCTTGCTTGATGAACGTGGGCGTCGCGGGGATCAAATTGATGTTGATGAAATCGCGGACG
>JAYTMV010000305.1:0-6281 GCA_043728175.1 Sphingomonadales bacterium | reverse complement strand
AATCCATGCGACCAACTTTCAATGGCAAGTGGCCGACCACGCGAAACCCTTTTAGATCTGCAATTTATTGAGCTGCTTGATAACAGTGATCAGCGGATTGAATTTATGCGCCTGATCGCATCCAAGGAAGCATTCCGCGATCACGTTGTTTCTCTTCATGTTGGCCAAGAACAGCATTGGTGGTCAATCACCGCTCGCCCAACCCCCGGTGCCCGAGGCGGACACCGGGGGGTTGTTACCGACGTTACAGTTCAGCGTGTTGCGGAAGAAAAAGTGCGCTATATGGCGCATTATGACAGCCTGACAGGCCTGCCTAATAGGTTCCTGTTCAACGAACGTCTTGATCATGCGCTAAAGCACGACGAAAATGGTGCAGGGCTTATGTATCTTGATCTTGATCACTTCAAATCGATCAATGATACGCTTGGCCACCCAATCGGTGATAAACTGCTCAATGCTGTCGCCCTTCGGCTAGAAGCCTGCGTCCGCACTGGCGATCTGATCGCACGGCTTGGCGGCGACGAATTTGCCATCCTTGTTGGCGGCGAAAATTTGAAAGCGATTGATCAGCTTGCTAGCCGGATCATCGAAGCGATTGGCTTGCCCTTCCTGATTGACGGTTATGAAGTCATGACCGGCGCAAGCATCGGCATCGCTTATTCGCCTGATCATGGGAGTACACCTGAACAGCTTCTCAAGAACGCCGACCTCGCGCTTTATGCCGCAAAAGCCCAAGGGCGAAGCCGCTTCATCCGGTTTGAAAGCGGTATGGATAGCATTGCCGAAACCCGGCGTGAGCTAGAGCTTGACCTGCGTTCAGCACTTACCCGCGATGAGATGCGGCTTCATTATCAACCCCTCATAAACCTGAACAGCGACGAACCCAGCGGCTATGAAGCGCTTGTCCGGTGGGAACATCACGCGCGCGGCACGGTGATGCCGGGTGATTTCATTCCGATTGCTGAAGAAACTGGTATGGTGATCAGGATTGGCGAATGGGTGATCCGCCGCGCCCTTGCAGAAGCCGCCACTTGGCCAGAGCATCTGAGCGTTGCGGTGAACCTATCGCCGGCGCAAATGCGCAGCACCAACCTGTTGCCAACGATCATTCATGCGCTGGCGCAAAGCGGCGTTGCCGCGCACCGGCTTGAGCTTGAGATAACCGAGTCAGTGCTGATGAATGACAGCGAAGCCAACATCGCGGTGCTGCATAAGCTCAGCGCGCTTGGCATACGGATCGCGCTTGATGATTTCGGGACAGGCTTTTCGACGCTTAATTACCTGCGCAGTTTTCCGTTTAACAAGATCAAGATTGACCGCTGCTTCATTAGCGAGATTGACAGCCGCGAGGATTGCCGCGCAATTGTCCGATCAATCGTGTCACTCGCCAACAGCCTTGGCATGACGACAACGGCTGAAGGCGTAGAACGCCAGTCTCAGCTTGATGCGCTTCGCCGTGAGGGCTGTACTGAAGTACAGGGTTTCCTGTTCAGCAAGGCCGTGCCGTCAGAAGAATTAAGCGACCTCCGCCCCATCGCAGGCCGCCGCCGCGCGGCTTAATGGGGCCGATTCCCTAAAATCCAGAGTGTGTAAAATAATTTTACAAAGGTGACATAAGTGACGCGTATCAGTAGAATTTTACAGCCTAAATGTCCCATTTTGATACAATTTAACACTTTGCACCCTACTTAGCTGAATGCAATAATAAAGCTCTCGGACAGTTTACGCAGAGATGGTGGTTGTAGGAAAGCGGTAATTTAGTGCGCAACCCCAAACCGGATCGGCAGCCGTTTCAGCCCGCCGACAAACACTGATTCCACCCGCGCTGGATCGCCTGCCAGTTCTAACGACGAAAGGCGCGGCAACAGTTCCTCCATAAATATCCGCATTTCCATCCGCGCGAGATGCTGCCCCAAGCAGACATGCCCGCCGTAGCCGAACGCGATCTGATTATTGGGGGTGCGATCAGGATTGAAGATGAAGGGATCGTCAAACACTGCCTCATCACGGTTGCCACTGGCGTAGCACAGCATCAGCCAGTCACCTTTACTAATCTTCTGCCCGCCCAGTTCACAATCCTCAGTCGCGCTGCGCATGAAATGCTGCACTGGAGTTGTCCAGCGGATTGCCTCTTCAATCAAGCCCGCGAAATTGGCATCGGGCTGGCGGTAACGCTCAAACAATTCAGGGTTTTTCGCAAGTTCCATGATCGCGCCGCAGGTTGAGGCCGATGTCGTGTCATGCCCCGCCGTTGCGATGATCATGTAATAGCCATTGGCTTCAAAATCGGGAATCGGCTTGCCGTGAACGGTGCTTGTCGCAATGATCGTTGCGATATCATCACGCGGATTAGTGCGCCGATCCTCAGTAATCTTGGTAAAATAGACCTCAAAATCGGCAACCACATATTGCAGCATCTGGATGGCGTGTGCCGAATCGGTAATTTCGGATCGCGTGCGATTGATCTCAGGGTCGGTTGGGCCAAACAGTTGCTGCGTGAGCATCAGCATCCGTGGCTCATCCTCAGGCGGGACGCCGAGAATGTTCATGATCACACGCAGTGGATACATTGCCGCGACGTCCTTTGCGAAATCGCACGTGCCATCCCCATTTTCTCCGGCCATGGCGAGCATTGCTTCAACGCTATCACGCGCGATTTCGCGGATGCGCGCTTCAATGCTTTTGAGATTTTTGGGCATGAACCAGCTTTGTGTCAGCAGCCGGTATTTCATATGATCGGGCGCATCCATCTGGACGAGCGAGCGGATCAAATGGCCATCACCGTTAGGCGATGCTTCGGTGGCCAGTGCGACGCCCGCCTTGTCAGTCAGCGTAGTAAGGCGCAGCCCATTGGCAAAACGCGCATTGTTGCGGCTGACCTCAAGGATATCGGCATGACGCGTCACCGCCCAAAAGGGGTCAAACGTCGGATTCTCCACAACTGCAAGCGGCATGTTTGCGCGCGCCCATGTAAAATGGCGGTGCAGCGTATCCCATTCGCCGTAGGACTCGGCTTCAACAAGAGCCGCTGCGATTTCAGGGGGGAGGATCGGAGCCACGCTCAACGCCCCCTAAACAAGCCACCGAGCAGCCCGCGCACCAATTGCCCAGCGATACCGCCGCCGCGCCCGCCGACAAGCGCACGACCGACCGACGATGCCGCCGATGTGGCAGCGCGCGCAACCATTTTTTCTGCAAGTCCGGGTTTGGCATCTTCACGCGCCTGACGTGCAGCTTCTTTTGCCGCTGCTGCGTCAAGTCGCGCCTGCTCTTTGGCAGCCGCTGCATCAAGTTTAGCCTGTTCTTTGGCCTGCTGTGCCGCAAGCTTTGCCTCATCCTCCTGCGCATCAGCTTCGGCAGCAGCGGCAGCAGCCTCGCTCCCCTTCGCCTGCAAAATCTCTTCGGCAGAGTGGCGGTCAATCAGCGTGTCATACTTATCACCAACCGCATCGGTCGAAATCATTACCGCGCGCTCCTGCGGCGTGACTGGCCCAACGCGCGACGCTGGTGCCTTGATCAGGGTGCGCTCAACTGGCGTCGGCGAACCATCGGCTTGGAGCAGCGAAACCAGCGCTTCGCCCACGCGAAGCTCAGTAATCGCGGTTTCAACATTCACACCAGGGTTGGCGCGAAACGTCTGCGCGGCCGATTTTACCGCTTGCTGATCACGCGGGGTAAAGGCGCGCAGCGCGTGCTGCACCCGGTTGCTGAGCTGGGCCGCCACCGTATCAGGAATATCGATCGGGTTTTGCGTGATGAAATAAACGCCCACGCCTTTTGAGCGGATCAGGCGAACGACTTGTTCAATCTTTTCAAGCAACGCCTTGGGCGCATCGTTGAACAGCAAATGCGCCTCATCAAAAAAGAAGCACATTTTGGGCTTTTCTGGATCACCGATCTCGGGCAGCGTTTCAAACAGTTCGGACAGCATCCACAGCAAAAAGGTCGAATACAGCTTGGGGCTTTGCATCAGTTTATCGGCAGCAAGAATGTTGATAATCCCGCGCCCGCCATCATCGCACACCATGAAATCATCGAGATCAAGCGCAGGCTCACCAAAGAAATGATCGCCGCCTTGGCTGCGCAATTGGAGCAGCGAGCGCTGGATCGTGCCGACGCTTTGCTTGCTGATATTGCCGTAAGTGGTGGTCAATTCGTCGGCGCGCTCGGCACAATTAACGAGCATCGCCTGCAAATCATCAAGGTCAAGCAGCAGTAGCCCGTCCTTATCGGCCACATGGAAGGCGATGGTGAGCACGCCCTCCTGAACCTCGTTGAGATCCATCAGCCGCGCAAGCAGCAGCGGCCCCATTTCAGAAACTGTGGTGCGGATCGGATGGCCTTGTTCGCCGAACAAATCCCAAAACTGGACTGGGTTATCGCGGTACGTCCAATCGTCTTGGCCGATTTCTTTGGCGCGCGCAGTGAAAATTTCGTGCGTTTTGGTCTGCGAAGAACCCGCCATCGCCATGCCTGAAAGATCGCCCTTCACGTCGGCAACAAAACTCGGCACGCCAATCGCCGAGAAGCCCTCAACAATGCCTTGCAACGTTACCGTTTTGCCAGTTCCGGTTGCGCCCGCGATCAGCCCGTGGCGATTGGCGCGTTTGAGGTTGAGTATCTGCCGCGTGCTACCGCCAACCCCAATAAACAAACCGTCGTCCGCCATCAAAACCTCCCAAATACAAAAATGCCGTTGCCGCTTTGTCTAGCGGCAACGGCAGAAATGACAACGGGGGTTTAAGGATCAGCCTTGGCGTAGTTTCACCGCAACATAACGTGCGGGGCCGTTACCACGTTGGAGGAATAACAAGACGTTAGTGCGGCCTGCCGCTTTTGCAGCAGAGGCGGCGGCGGCAATATCGGCAGGCGTGGTTGCCGGTTTGTAATTCACTGAGAGAATGATGTCACCGCGTTGCAAACCCTTTGCCGCAGCATCGCTAGACGGATCAACACCACCAACCACAAGCCCCTTTACTGGAACGCGCAGGCCAAGCTGCTGCGAAATTTGCGCAGTCAGTGGCTGGACTGAAAGACCAAGTGACTCGCGCGTTGCGTTGGCGTTCGATGCGTCATCATTTGGCTTGAAACTATCACCCTCAGGCGCAATGATGCTGGCAAGCTGTTCTTCTGAAGGACGCTCACCCAAAACAACGGTTGTCGACTGGCGTTTGCCATCACGGATGAATTCCAACGGGACGCGTGTGCCAACCGGCAGATTGCCGACAAGGAATGACAGCGTGGTGTCAGGCGTCACCGCCTTGCCATTGACCTTGACGATGATATCGCCTTGCTTGATCCCAGCCTTTGCCGCCGCTTCGCCGGGTTCAACGCGGCTGATCAGTTCGCCGTTATTTTTGGGGAGGCCCAGCGAATCCGCAATGCCCTCATCAAGCGGCTGAATGCCAACGCCGAGATAGCCGCGCTTCACCTTTGCGCCGCCTTTGAGCGTTTGAATGATCGGGAAGGCTTCTTCGGCTGGAATCGCAAAACCAATGCCGACATTGCCACCGGTTGGTGAGAAAATGAGGGTGTTGATGCCGATGACGTTGCCGTTCATATCGAACATCGGCCCGCCGGAATTACCGCGATTGATTGAGGCGTCGGTCTGGATATAACGGTCGTTCGCGCCGCCTTGTCCGGTAACGCGGTGAAGTGCGGATACGATACCTGCTGTCACTGTGCCGCCAAGGCCGAATGGATTACCGATGGCGACAATCCAATCGCCGACGCGGGTGCGCGTTGAGTCGCCGAATTTGACGAACGGCAGATTATTGGCTTCGATCTTGAGCACTGCGAGATCCGAGGTTGGATCACGACCAACCAGCTTTGCCTTATATTCAGTGCGATCGGGCATGATTACCGTAATCGCGCTGACCTCAGCATTTGATCCGGGCTCACCCGAAACCACATGATTGTTGGTGACGATATAGCCGTCAGCCGAAATAATGAAGCCTGAGCCAAGCGACTGACCCTCGCGCGTGACCGGGCGACCGCCGTTTGGAGCCGCATTGTCACCGCCGAATAAGTCACCAAACGGGGTTCCAGAAAATGGGTTTCTGCCCGTGTTGAGTGTAACCCGCTGCGTTGTTGAAATATTGACCACAGCCGGCTGCAAGCGCGCGGCGAGATCGGCAAAGCTCATGGGCGCGCCGGGCCTTGGTGCACTGGCAAGCGCAATCGCGCCGGGTTCATTCTGCGCGATTTGCGCGGTTCCGGGGGATTGCAACGCAAATGTTGCGGCGGTGCCACCCAAAAGGAGCGCTGCGGTAATGGCATAA
>JAYTMV010000304.1:0-3990 GCA_043728175.1 Sphingomonadales bacterium | reverse complement strand
CGTTGAAACCGATGTCCTTTTTGATGACCGATTATTCCTAGCATATCCTGCTGGCGAAATTCACCCAGACACGGTTACCGCTGCCGTCATTGATGAGGGACGGCTGTTGCTGCTCGAAGACGGGCACTGCCTCAAGGATCATGCGCTTTCGGCGTGCAACCGCCCAGAACTTCGCGCCGAAGCCGCCATGCTTGGCACATCACTGCATACGCTTGTTCAGATGGTTGATAACGATCTTGGGGTAACGCTGCTGCCCGAAATGGCGATTAGAGCGGGGATTTTGAACGGAACGAGTGTAGAAGCGCGCCCGCTTGACGCCGATTACCCAAGTCGGTCAATTGCGCTCGCATGGCGCAAGGGAAGCCCGCGCTTCAAAGAGTTTGAACTGCTCGCCAACGTGTTGCGGCAGGCACATGAAAATCAGCCCGCACCCGCAAGCACAAATCGTCGGTCACAATAACCGCAATCGACATAGCCGCGTTCATCAATTTCGAGCCAGACGCGCGGATGGCCAAGTGCCGCGCCGCCGGGAATATCGCTTGCCCCATCACAAGCAACGCGGCGGGCTTTAACGGTGATAGTTTCAGGCTGATCAGTCATGGCATCGCTTTAGCGCACACAATGCCCAAATGTGAAGGGGTTCACTGATAGTTGAGCGTTACTGCAAAGGTGCCGACATAATCGCCAGGCACCTGATTGGCATTTACACGTAACGTACCGCCGATGGGAAAATTGAATATCCCGGTTGGCCGCCCACCGCCCGGTGCCACACCGGTATCGCGGCCAATGCGGAAACTGGTCGGGCTGATAGTCAACACCGCAGTCGGCGTGCTGCCAATTGTCAGCGTGTCGAGCTGCATGGTTTCGGTGCCACCCACACGCGTCAATGTCGTCGGCGCCGTGAGCAGCGAGATCAAAACAATCTGGTTGAAGCGGCCCTGCCCAGCAAAACGCGCAGGCTGCACCAAACCTCCAACGAGTGTGACCCCACCAGTTTTGGTGCGCACACCGCCAGGGCTTACCGTCACGGTGCCAGCAGTTGCCCCTGAGAGTAACGCACCAAACTCAAGTTCTTCAACGTTGATGAATGAAAGGCGGCTGACAACAGCCACTTTAGCGATACCGTCGTCTGATTGCGCCTGAGCCACCGATGCAGGTGCAACAGTGAGCAGCCCAAGTGCTAACGCGACTGCTTTGTGCAGCAAAACTGTTGGTGTTTGCGACCCCATTTCATTCGATTAGTGAGATGGGTTATAAGGCCAAGTAAATTGGCATAGTTAATGTTACATTATAGCGCACAGCGGCTTTG
Organism: Sphingomonadales bacterium; assembly: GCA_043728175.1. GTDB lineage: Bacteria > Pseudomonadota > Alphaproteobacteria > Sphingomonadales > Sphingomonadaceae > Aquisediminimonas. The sequence continues at coordinate 2,681 of JAYTMV010000304.1, read as the reverse complement.
CCAGAGTAGCGTTGCCACGTTACAGAGACCGTATGACCAACGCAGCAATCCGCATCGACGCGCTCGAGAAAACCTATACCGGTGGCAAACAAGCGCTTGGCGGCGTCAGCTTTGACGTGCCGCGCGGAGAGATATTCGGGCTGCTCGGCCCCAATGGTGCAGGCAAATCGACGCTGATCAATATATTGGCGGGCATGGTCAAAAAAACCGGCGGGCATGCCAATATCTGGGGCTTTGACATTGATCAGCATCCACGCAATGCCAAGGCAAGCATTGGCATTGTTCCCCAAGAAATCCTGTTCGATCCTTTTTTTACGCCGTTTGAGGCGCTTGAGCTTCAGGCAGGGCTATACGGCGTCCCAAAGGCCAAACGCCGATCCATGGAACTGCTCCGTGCGGTGCATTTGGAAGATAAGGCTGATGCCTATGCCCGCACGCTTTCGGGGGGCATGAAGCGGCGCTTGCTGGTGGCCAAAGCAATGGTGCATTCGCCGCCAATCCTTGTGCTTGATGAACCAACCGCTGGCGTTGATGTTGAGCTTCGTCAGCAGCTTTGGGCTTATGTTCGTGAACTTAATGCGCAAGGCGTCACCATCGTCCTCACCACCCATTATCTTGAAGAGGCTGAGGAGCTTTGCAACCGGATCGCGATCATCAACCACGGCACATTGATCGCCAATAAGCCAACGCACGAGCTGCTTGGTATGGCGCAGGAAAAAGTTGTCGAAGTCACAGTTGACCGTGACATTGTCACCGTGCCCAATTCGCCTATGTTTCAGAAGATTGAGGTGAAGGCGGGCCGCATCCTGACGATCACTTATTCAAAAGCTGTCGCCAACGCAGGCGATGTCCTTGGTGCCGTACAGGCGGCGGGTTTCGGTATTGCTGACGTATCAACGCGCGAGGCAGACCTTGAGCATGTATTTCTCAATCTAACGCGCGCTGCCAATGGTTGAGATTGCCTGAGCATAATGAGTCGCGCGATTGAAGCAGCAAAACGCATGTGGGATAATCATGGCCATCAGATTCACACCTTTGGCACGATCAGCGATGTAGAGACTTCAAGGATAAAGCAACAAACGGGCTTAAATCTAAATGCATTTACCCGATTTATGGCGACCCGTGGTGTGCGTCATGTGAAGAATAATCATACTGACCCAGAGCAAGAAACATTGCAGCAACAATTTGCCATAAAACCTTCTGATTTCGGGCTAATTCCCAAGATTGCAGCCATCGGCTCTATACGCTTGATCGGGAAGACTGGCAGTCGGAAACCGGCTAGGCTGGAATATACGGCGATCATCGGCAATCGTGTCTATATTTACCTCGAAACCATCGGTATCGGCGACAAGCGCCTTGAACTCTGGACTATGCGAATTGAGCAGATAAATAAGAGAAAGGTTTGAGCCTGCGGTGTTCGATGCAGATTGCTCCACCCCGAACCCAACGGCCTTACCCATGACGGCAGGCTCGATATTTTGATAGCACATAACGTGCTAATCGTCAATGAACGTCTAGATCAATTTGAACCGACGTGCAGGAGAACTAATGGCTGAATATGACGTCCTCATTATCGGATCGGGTGCGGCAGGGCTAACGGCGGCGCTCCAGCTTGCGGCGCATGGGCGCACTGTGGCCGTACTCGCCAAGGGAAAACTGAGCGACGGCGCAACAGCGTGGGCGCAGGGCGGGATTGCCGCTGTGCTTGAACCCGGCGACACGTTTGAGGATCATATCCGTGATACAATGGTGGCTGGGGGCGGCCTCAATAACCGGGAAGCCGTTGAGTTTGTGATCGAGAATGCCCCGGAGGCGATCGAACGTTTGGCTGCACTCGGCGTTCCTTTCAATCCGGGAGACGAAGCAAAAGGCTGGCACCTGACGCGCGAAGGCGGGCATAGCCACCGGCGGATTGTTCACGTTAATGATGCCACGGGCTGGGCAGTGCAGCAGGCGCTTGAGACCGCCGCACATGCCAACCCGAACATCAGCCTGATCCCAGACATGGTCGCGATTGACCTGATCCTTGGCAGACATCAGCAGCGCTTTTCAACCAGCGGACGGATCCACGGCGTCTATGCGCTCAACCGCGCGACGGGCAGCGTTGAAACTTTTGCCGCGCGCGCAACTATTCTTGCCACTGGCGGCGCGGGCCGTACCTATCTTTATTCAACCGCACCGCGAGGCGCGACGGGAGATGGCATTGCGATGGCATGGCGCGCTGGCTGCCGCGTATCAAATATGGAGTTTATGCAATTTCATCCAACCTGCCTTTACAATCTTGAAGTCAAAAACTTCCTGATTACCGAGGCGGTGCGCGGCGAGGGTGGGCATTTGAAGCTGCCGACCACGGGCGAACGCTTCATGCCGCGCTTTGACCCGCGCGAAGAACTCGCCCCGCGTGACATTGTTGCGCGCGCAATTGACCATGAGATTAAGCGGCTTGGCCTTGATTATGTTCATCTTGATATCAGCCATAAACCACCCGAATTTGTCCGCGAGCATTTCCCCAATATCTATGAGAAGCTGCTCGGGCTTGGCATTGATATCACCAAGCAGCCGATCCCGGTTGTACCCGCGCAGCATTACACCTGCGGCGGCGTGATCGTTGATCTTGACGGGCGCACCGACGCGCCGGGGCTTTATGCGGCGGGCGAAGTCACGCAATCAGGATTGCACGG
>JAYTMV010000303.1:0-3419 GCA_043728175.1 Sphingomonadales bacterium | reverse complement strand
TGTTTGTGACTGTCACCGATTTTGGCGGCTATTCCGAACAGCTTAGACTCAATAGCCCGTCAGAAATTACTGAGACAGAACATAGGCTTACGCTGAGTTTTTCAGATCGAAGGGAAAAAATAGGCGGGCTTGGCGATAGCATCGAACTTGCGTTTGCTGCGCGCGCCACCGCAAGTTTTCCCGGCGCATTCCCCCCGGTAAATGTCGCAGAGATTGACCGCGTATTGGCCGAGCGTGGCCGTGCGTGGGATACGCGTGCGGCGTTCCTGAAACGCATCTTGCCCGGTCACGGCGATGAAACCGAAACGGCCGTCCTGATTGACGGATCGGTGCTCGCCAATGCGCCGTTTAAGCCCGCATTGGATGCGCTGCGTGACCGCCCGGCGCGGCGTGAAATTGACCGACGTTTCGTCTATATCGATCCAAAACCGGGGATACAGGCGGTCAGCCTGACCAAAAAAGGCAAGGCGCAGCTTCCGGGTTTTTTCAGCACCATATTTGGTGCAATGTCAGACATTCCGCGCGAACAGCCTATTCGTGACAGCCTTGAAGCAATTGAAGCGCGATCAACCCGCATTCGCCGGATGCAGCATATTATTGATGCCCTCCGTCCAGATGTCGAAGCGGCGATTGAGGGGTTGTTCGGCCGTACCTTCTTCCTTGATCGGCCAACGCCTGCGCGCATAAAAGTCTGGCGTAATAAGGCGCAGGAGCGCGCCGCACGTGATGCCAACTATGCGTTTTCAGCCTATGGCCATATCAAATTATCGGGGATAGTTGAGGATCTCGCAGGATTCGCCGCGAAGCAAGATGCTACTTTGCGCGGTGGGAAATTTGATGATTTTCGCCATGCACTTTGGGAAAGAGTGCGCGCGCGCGGTATTGATCAGGTTACAATCGGCCTCGGCAAAGGCGCGACCCCTGCTACAATTGGCTTTTTTCGCGATCATGATCTTGGTTTTAGGATCAGGCGGCTACGCTTCGTAATCCGCACACTGCGAACGCGCATTGATCAGGGCGCGTTTGACGGCATTGAGGCGGAACCACTGCGCGCCACTTTATTCATGCTGCTCGCGCGCTATCTCGACCGCGAAAGCATCAATTATTATAAGGATTTTGATGATAGTAGCGCCGCCACCTTTCTTGACGACGTGGCGCGTCAGCGGGCGTTATCACAGCTAGACGGTGAGACAGATGCCGAGCTTGCCGAGGCGCTGGCCAACGCCCCGAAAGCAGCGCGGCGGGCGGTATTATTCGCTTATCTTGGCTTTCCCTTTTATGATGTATCAACGCTGCCGCTGCTCCAAGGTGAGGGCTTGAGTGAATTTGACCCCGTCAAGATTGACCGGATTTCGCCCGAAGACGTGACGGTTGTCCGGCGCGGCGTTAATGAAACGCTCAAAGGCATTCAATTCAACAGCTTTGGCGCCTTCTTTAGCCGTGCCTACCGCGAAAATGACTATCTTTGGGGGCGTCTTCACGGGGCGGATCGGCTGTTCGATATCATCCTTTCGGCAACTCAGGTTCCGCCCGCCAAAGCCGATATGATCAAACGCGAGCTTTTGCGTGAAATCCTGAATGAAGAGGAGGGCCGCCTCACCCGAATTCCCGATTTATTCACGAAAGTCCGTGATGAGATTGCGGCGAGCGCCCCGAGCGCGTAAACCCGCAACAAGGATGCCATATAATGAGGTCGTAATGCAGTTTTTGAAGGCCATTTTTCAAGCGTTTATTGTCGTTGTTGGGGCGATATTCGCTTATAATAATTGGACGCCCATTACGGTGAACCTGTGGGGCGGTGTGGTGCTTGATACAGTGCTTCCACTGCTTCTACTCGTGGCATTTCTGCTTGGATTTCTGCCGACGCTGCTGCTGTACCGCACGTCGCGCTGGCGGTTGCGGCGTAAACTCGATTCGACAGAAAAAGCACTGGCGAGTGTTCAGAGTGTGCCCGCGCCAACAGCCCCTTCGGCTATGCCTCCTGCTGCTGCGCCAATTGCTGTGCCACCGGGTGTGTCATGAGTTCGCCAATTTATGTCGCGATTGATACGCCCGATATTGAACGGGCAAAGCTGATTGCGGCAAAGGTCAAAGGCCATGTTGGCGGGCTAAAGCTCGGTCTTGAGTTTTTCTCGGCGAATGGCCGTGCGGGCATCCGTGAGATGGCAGCACTAGATATGCCTATTTTTCTCGATCTGAAGCTGCACGATATTCCCAACACTGTTGCCAAAGCGGTGCAAGCGCTGCGTCCGCTCAAACCTGCGATACTGACCGTTCACGCAGCAGGTGGTAGGGCGATGATGGAAGATGCCAAGGCGGCCGCGCCAGAAGGCACCAAGGTTGTGGCAGTGACCGTTTTGACCAGCCTCGACGGTGATGATCTGCGCAGCATCGGGCTTGGCGAAGATCCGCATGAACAGGTTGAGCGGCTCACATTGCTAGCGAAAGAGGCCGGGTTAGACGGCGTCGTTTGCTCAGGTAATGAAGTACGTGCGGCAAAAAAGCTGTGGCCGCGTGGATTTTTCGTAGTGCCCGGTGTGCGCCCTGCACAGGGGCTGGTTGGTGATCAAAAACGTGTGGTGACCCCGCGTCAGGCGCTCGATTCTGGCGCATCGATCATTGTTGTCGGTAGGCCGATTACGCAGGCAGAGCACCCCGGCGAAGCGGCCCGCGCGATTGAGGCGACGCTTTAGGCGCATCATGCCAGTTCAGGTAAAAATCTGCGGGCTATCGACGCCTGATACGCTTGATTCGGCTATCGCAAGCGGCGCGAGTCACATCGGCTTCGTCTTTTTTCCGCCAAGCCCGCGTAGTGTCAGCTTTGATATGGCGCGCGGGCTTGCGGAGCGCGTTCCGGGGCATGTCCAAAAGGTTGGCGTGTTTGTTGAGCCGTGCAATGCCCTGCTTGAGCAAGCAATTGCGGCGGGGCAACTTGACATTATTCAGGTGCATAAGACGCCGGCCAACCGCGTGGCCGCGATTGCTGCGCATGTGTCGCGTCCGTGCTGGGCCGCAATTCCGGTAAAAGCGCGCGCTGATCTTGCCGCTGCGTCCGCTTATCGCGGTGCCGCAGAGCGCATTCTGTATGATGCAAAACTGCCGGAGGGTGCAGACCTGCCCGGTGGGATGGGGTTACGTTTTGATTGGACGCTGCTGAGTGGCTTTGCACATGCGCTACCGTGGGGTCTCGCAGGCGGGCTTACCCCGGACAATGTCGCAGAGGCGGTTCGCGTGACGAGCGCAATGCTGGTTGATGTTTCGTCAGGCGTTGAGTCAGCGCCTGGCATCAAGGATGTGGACAAGATCGCCGCATTCCTTAAAGCAGCGTCGATATTATGACCCTTGCAAACTCACTCCGCTCCGGCCCCGATGATCGCGGCCATTTTGGCCAGTTTGGCGGACGTTATGTCGCCGAAACA
>JAYTMV010000302.1:0-6242 GCA_043728175.1 Sphingomonadales bacterium | reverse complement strand
GGCAAGGACGATGCGGTCAGGCTGGCCCCGCCCAAGCGGATGACGCTCGAACAGGCGATTGCCTATATCGATGATGATGAGCTGGTCGAGGTAACGCCCAAAAACATCCGCCTGCGCAAACGCCACCTCGATCCGCATGAGCGGAAGAAGGCGAGTAGAGCTAAGGTCGCGGCTTAGGGGGCGGTTACTTCGGTGCCGCTTTGACAGCGCTGCCGCCTTTTGGTGGTGGCGGTGAAGCAGAGGCTGTTGGAATATATCCCCCCTGCACCTTGGAAGGAATATGGCCGTCTTGCGCTAATACACGTTCGGTCATGCAGAATCTCCTTTGAAGATTTCGATATAGTGGATGTCACTCCCACATAAAAGGGCTGAGCGAGGCGGCGTCGCTTGGCTCCATTCATTCTGTTCACTCACCGTCCACACATCCTCGATCAGCAAATCGCGCTCATCTTTGCTTGACGATGCAAACGACTGAGTCCCGAACAGGCCACCGACTTGGGAACCATCCTTTAGTGTCGCCAAGATATAGGTTGATCCTTGCATTCGGCTGAATTTGAAATCCCAGGCAGCAGGAATATGATGGGAAAATTGGAGACCAACAAGTTCAGCAGCTCGATATTCCCACTCGCGTTGAGATGCGTATGCAAGCGCCCAGCCAATCCCCGCTGGAACAAGCGCATAGTGCAAGATTGCCCAGAACCACGGCGACAATTGCACCCCAGATGGGATATAAAATAACGGGCTTACCGCCGCGAAATATCCAGTTGATGCAATCGCGTAGGAAATGAGACGCTCTTGCAGTTCTGAAGTTGGGCCAGCCTTAACTCGGCTGCGTGCCCAAAGTAGGATCATTCCCGGAGCAAACAGACTGACGATCTCTTTGATATTCGCCGCCGATGGCAAGTCAGCCATTCTGATTCCCCCCATTCCAAATATTGAAACAAAATAGCAACATATTTTGGTTCTTCAAGCTTGATTGTCGGGCACAATAGTCTGAGCAGCACAGCCTTGCCATCATGCCATCACGTCGCTATTCTCCGCCCATGACCAGCCCTCAACTCTCTGTCCGTTCGGCGCGTGCTCGTGATTTGGCGCATCAATTGTCGGCGCTGGAAAAGCGGCCGATCCACGCGATTGTTGAGGATGCGCTGACCGAATATGCCAAGCGGCATCCAATTGAGAGCCCAGAGGCATTTCTGCGGCGATTGCAGGCCAACGCGGTTGCGGGTGAAACCGACGATCTTTCCGATCTCGAAGCCTTCATCAATGAAAATCGCAAACCCCACTTCGGCATTGATTTGTGATCCTGCTCGATACGAACGTCATTTCCGAACTGATGAAGCGACCGACCGATCCAAATGTCGCGCATTGGTTTCAAACGCACGATCCACAGTGCTTCCTGCCCTCGCCAGCGCTTGCCGAAATGGCGTTCGGAATAGCGCGGCTGCCCTATGGCACAAGGCGTCGCGAACTTGAGGCCAAACTATCCGAATGGCGTTTACGGTACGCTGAACAGACACTCAGTTTCACCGGAACCACCGCTATGATTTACGGCACGGTCATGGCAGACGCGCTCGCATCGGGGCATAATATGTCTGTCGTCGATGCACAGATTGCAGCAATTGCTGTTGAGCACAGCGCCACGCTGGCAACACGCAACCTCCGCGATTTCAAGGTCACATCGGTCTCGCTTACCAATCCTTGGGATTAACCCCCTCACTTCGGTGGCACGGCCCCCGGTTTGGGTGCTTGACGCGCGGCGACTTCCACGTCTTTGAGGCTATCACGCAGGCCCGCATTTGCAACGGTGAGTTCAGCGCTGCACCGGGCGAGTTCGGCTTGCAGCTTTTGCGGCGTTGTAACCAGCTTCGCCTCCGCCACCAATATCGCCCCGAGTTTAGCTGCCGTCCCGCGCGCCGCGACGCGACCGTAATAATAAAATTGCCCGCGCCCCGCCGCTTCCTTTTGATCAGGATTTCGCGCCGCCAGCGTGAGAACAAGGATGCAGCGCGCGTCGGCGCGGTCGGGTGCGCTCTGAGCGGTGGCTGGGCTTATACTTCCGACGAGCAGAGCAATGGTGATCAACGAAGTACGCATTTTGTCATCTCCTAATATCAACGGGCGGCTTTTTTAAGCGCAAGCCGCACGAGTGCATCAAGGCTTGCGCCGTCACCAAGCTCAGCCTCAGCGGCGGCAACCGCAGCGCCTGCTTCGGCAGGTTTGAAGCCGAGATTGGCAAGCGCAGACACCGCGTCTGCGCCCACACCCGCTGCGGCCTTTGGCAAGCTTCCCGCTGGGCCAATCGCGACGCCGCCGACCTTATCCTTGAGTTCCATCGCAATCCGCTGCGCCAGCTTTGGCCCGACGCCGTTTGCGCGCGCGATCATCGCCTTGTCTTGGCCCGCGACCGCGCGACTGAGTTCGTCAGCATCAAGCGTTGAAAGAATGCTGAGTGCCACCCGCCCGCCCACGCCCTGAACCCCGGTCAGAAGCCGGAACCATTCACGCTCGCCCGCTGAACCAAAGCCGAACAGCGTCATGCTATCCTCACGCACCTGCATTTCGGTGAGCAGCATCACGGTTCCACCAACCGCGCCAATCGCCGAAAGCGTACGCGCCGATGCCTGCACCAGATAACCAACGCCCGCGACATCAAGCACCGCATGATCAGCCGCGATTTCGGCGAGCGTTCCTGTGAGGCGAGCGATCATTTCAGTCCCATACTCCGTGCACTCGCAATATGATGCGCGTGGGTGATCGCCACTGCAAGCGCATCCGCCGCATCAGCGCCTGAAATTTTGACGCCGGGGAGAAGCCGCGCGACCATTGCATGAACCTGAGCTTTGTCAGCGCCGCCCGTGCCGACGACGGCCTTCTTGACCAACCGCGCGGCATATTCGCCAATCGCTATCCCCGATTTTGCCGCCGCGAGCAGGATCACCCCACGCGCCTGGCCAAGCTTGAGCGTCGATTGCGGATTGACGTTGACGAACACTTCTTCAACCGCCGCACTCTGCGGCTGGTGCGTGAGGATGACATCGACCAGTGCGCTATCAAGTGCGACCAAACGTTGAGCCAGCGCCATTTTCGCGTCGGTGCTGATCTGGCCATTGGCGATGTGGCTCAGGCGATTGCCCTCTGCCAGTATCACGCCCCAGCCCGTGGTGCCAAGGCCGGGATCAAGACCCAAAATGATCAGCCCAGTTTCTCCATGATCTCATCGCTGATTTCATAATTGCCCCACACGGTCTGGACGTCATCATCATCGTCAAGCACGTCGAGCATTTTGAAGAGCGTCGCGGCATCATCCTCGCCCACGCTCACCATCACTTGCGGGCGCCAAGCAAGTTTTGCGCTTTCGGGCGCGCCGAGCACTGGCTCAATCGCCTTGAGTACGCCGTGAAGCGATTCGAGCGCTGTCCAGATTTCGTGGCCGTCTTCGGATGACGACACATCCTCCGCGCCTGCATCAAGTGCGGCCTCAAACACCGCGTCACCGTCACCAACGCTCGGTGGATACGTAATCAGGCCAAGCCGATCAAAGGCATGGCTCACCGCACCCGGCGCGCCGATATTGCCGCCGTTGCGCGATACCGCGACCTTCACATTGGTCGCGGTGCGATTGCGATTGTCGGTCAGCGCCTCAATGATCAGCGAAACGCCGCCGGGGCCAAAGCCTTCATAACGGATTTCCTCATAATTCTCGCCGTCGTTCGCGTTCGCCTTGTTGATCGCGCGTTCGATATTATCTTTGGGCATTGACTGCGCCTTGGCCGCCATCACGGCGGCGCGCAGACGCGGGTTCATATCGGGATCAGGCGTACCCGATTTCGCCGCGACGGTGATTTCGCGCGAGAGTTTGGAGAACATCGAAGAGCGCTTTTTATCCTGCGCGCCCTTGCGGTACATGATGTTTTTATATTTGCTGTGGCCTGCCATTGGGAACCTTGAATTTTATATGTTGCTTGATTTGACTCTAGCCCAAGCACGGGGCCTAGAGCAACCGCTGCCACCAGCTTACATCGCGCCAGCCACCCAGTTTCCAGCCAACCTCATGATAGACGCCAACGAGAGTAAAGCCGCAGGCCTGATGCAGCGCGATGCTCGCCGCGTTGGGAAGGGCAATCCCGCCGAACGCCGCGTGATAGCCCTTGGCTTTCAGGCTTGGTAGCAGCACTCCATAAAGCGCTGCACCAACCCCGCGTCGGGCAAAGTCGGGATCGACATAGACGGCAACATCGCAGGACGTTTTATACGCCCCCCGCGTCCGGTGCTGCGAACCATAAGCATAGCCTGCAACCTGCCCCCCAATATCGGCGACCCACCAACTGTGCGAGGCACCATAATCGGCAATGCGCGCCGCCATTTCATCGACACTGGGCGGCACCTCTTCAAAGCTGATCAAGCTATCCGTCACATAAGGCGCATAGATCGTCCGGCACCCCTCGGCATCAGCGGGCGTCGCGGCGCGAAGCTGCATCAGCCGAGTTTCACCGCCGTGCCCGATGCCGATACCATCAGCATTGATCCGTTGGCACCAAGCACTTCATAATCAAGATCAATCCCGATCACAGCGTCGGCACCAAGCGTGTGCGCCTCGGCGGCGAGCTCATCAAGCGCGGTTTTGCGCGCATCGCGCAGGCTGCTTTCATACGCGCCCGAACGCCCGCCAACGATATCGCGAATGTTGGCGAACAAATCCTTGAAGATATTCGCGCCGACAATGACTTCGCCTGTAACGACGCCAAGATAATCGCGGATCGGGCGGCCCTCAAGCACGCTGGTGGTGGTCATGAGCATAATCTGTCTCCCGTAATTCAGAGGCCGAATTATTATAGATGTACACCATCTTCAGGACTTTGCTATTGACCCAATGATGACCGATGTGAAAAATGATAGCCACAGCGCTTTTCGTGATACCTTTTTTGGCATCCTTTCACATGATGTGGTGATTTGTTGGGAACGCATTGAAGTTGCTGACACACAGGCAACACGACGCGACCTCATCCGAGCCTTGTTTGCAGCAATTGAAGGCTATGTCTGGGAATACCGCGCTTTTGTGAAATCCATCGTCAATGATATCGGAACGATCCCGCCAATATTGGAGCTTGCTCTGACTGAAACAAGCTATTCTGTTAATGAGCAAGGCACGCTCGAGGAACATATCCGGTTTATCCCACTGACATCAATGATCAGGCTTGTGACAAAGCTGGCCGAAGAGCACTGCCCTGAATTGAAAACAGATTTTTCCAACGCTGGATGGTCAAATTTGAAGCAGACCATCAAAATTAGAAATCGGATTACGCACCCAAAAAGTACATCCGATTTGGAAGTTACGCCGGAAGACATAGCAATCTCCCAAGCTGGATTTTTCTGGCTTTTAGCGCTAATAGCGGATGCTATGGAAGCAACTAAAAACGCGTCAGCACATCATTTAGCTGCACTGAGGTCGGTCTTTGAGAAACTTATCAGCGGAGATCCACAAACCTTAGCCGACTACCAAGCGGCTCTGAACTCACCCTAGCCTCAAAACACTCTGCCAAATCACACCAACCCAAGTGCCGATTTGTATAGATCAAGAATCGTTTCCATTTCCTGACGGTCTTGCTGCGACATTTTGCGCAACCTTACAATCTGGCGCATAATTTTGGTATCATACCCCACGCCCTTGGCTTCTGAATAGACATCGCGAACATCATCAGCCGCACCCTTCTTCTCTTCCTCAAGCCGCTCGATACGCTCGATAAACAGGCGAAGTTGGTCGTCAGAAACGGCTGCTTCAGCCATAAAATTCTCCTATTATGTTGGGTAGGGCGCTTGCCCCGAATCAAGATTGTAGCGCCTTAATCGTCATGCGGATTTTTCGCCACACTTTCCGCCATCCGCGCCAATTGCTCCGCTGTCGCCTCCGCCTGATGCGCTGCCTTCCACTCGGCATACGGCATTCCGTACACCAACGCCCTCCCATCCTCCTTGCTGATGCCGCCCGCTTCGGCGAGCCAATCGCCGAGGCAGTTGCGGCAGAAGCCGGTGTGGCCCATCAGATCGACATTCTGGACGTCGGTGCGGTGCTGCAAGTGTGTGACCAATCGGCGGAATGCCGCCGCCGCTACGGAATCATCAATTTGTAACGCGCTCATGAATAATGCTACCTTTAGTTGCCAGCACCGATTTACCACTTATAGCGCGTTGCAACCAGAGGAGCTTTGCTTGAGCCAGTTTGTCGCCCCCCGCCAGCGCAA
>JAYTMV010000301.1:0-16978 GCA_043728175.1 Sphingomonadales bacterium | reverse complement strand
CCTATGGGTTGAGCCGCGCGCGAGTGATGATGATACGGCGGCGCGCTGGCTCATCGACAGCGGGCATTAGGCTTCCTATATAATGCAAATGACACTTCTCTCTGATCCACGCAGCCTGCTGTACCGTGATGGTGCACTTGACCCCACCACCGCCCAAGCTCTTACGAAATCGCTTTTAGAACGCTGCGATGATGGAGAGCTTTATCTCCAATACCGCGTCTCAGAAAGTTTCGGCTTTGATGATGGTCGCCTTAAAATGGCGGATTATTCCAACGACGCCGGCTTTGGCCTGCGCGGTGTTTCGGGCGAGATGACGGGCTTTGCCCACGCCAATGAAATTAGTGAGGCCGCGATCCGCCGAGCGGGTGAAACGCTCACCCTGCTTGATCCAACAACGGGCACTGCAATGGCCCCGCCACGCAAGAATAACCGCCACCTTTATACGGGTGACAATCCGATGGCGCTGATTCCTTTCGCGCAGAAGGTTGCGCTGTGTCAGCAAATTGATGCGGCGGCGCGCGCGCGCGATCCCCGTGTCGCTCAAGTTTCGGTCAGTCTTTCGGGCGCGTGGAGCGTCATCGAAATCGTCCGCGCTGATGGCTTCGTTGCGACTGACATACGCCCGCAAGTCCGGCTCGGCGTTGGCATCGTATGCGAATCGAACGGACGGCGTGAGAGCGGCAATTTCGGGATGGGCGGGCGTTATCTTTATGAAAGTCTGTTCGACCCGGCGACATGGAACCGCGCGATTGATGAGGCGCTCAAGCAAGCGCTGACCAATCTTGAAAGCGTTGATGCGCCTGCGGGTGAAATGACCGTGTTGCTCGGCCCCGGCTGGCCTGGCATTATTCTTCATGAAGCGATTGGTCACGGGCTTGAGGGCGATTTCAACCGCAAAGGGAGTTCGGCCTTTTCGGGGCGCATTGGTCAGCGCGTCGCCGCGCCCGGCATCACGATTGTCGATGATGGCTCGCTGCCTGATCGGCGCGGGTCGCTCACGATAGATGATGAGGGTACACCGACAGAGGAAACAATCCTGATCGAGGACGGTATCCTTAAAGGCTATATGCAGGATCGCCTCAATGCCCGCCTGATGGGCGTTGCCCCGACGGGCAATGGCCGCCGCGAATCCTTCGCACACGCGCCAATGCCGCGTATGACCAATACTTTCATGAAAGCAGGCCGCGACGATCCGGCTGAGCTGCTATCACGCGTGAAGAACGGCATCTTCGCGAAAAGCTTCGGCGGCGGACAGGTGGATATCGTCTCAGGCAAATTCGTGTTTAGCTGCACCGAGGCCTATAAGGTTGAAAATGGTAAGATCGGCGCACCGATCAAGGGCGCCACGCTCATCGGCGATGGCCCGAGCGTCCTCACTAAAGTTACCGGCATCGGCAATGATTTCGCGCTTGATGAAGGCGTCGGCGTGTGCGGCAAGGGCGGGCAGAGCGTGCCAGCAGGCGTTGGTCAGCCGACCTTGCTCGTTGAGGGGCTGACGGTTGGTGGAACGGCTTGATCAGCTTTAATATCCTGTGATGAGTATATCAATCGCAGCATGAATTTCCATGTCATGATCGCTCAGTGATCAAGACGGGCCATTAAAACATGCGGTATTTGGCAAGCGGCAAGCCGTGTTTTTCCACTCAAGCATTTGACGAGTCACACACCGCTGAAATGTTGATGCCAAGTTCTTTCGCATCAGCGATTGCCTGTGCATCAAGCATAAGATTGGTCGCCTTGCGCGGCGTTTTTGCAGCGTTTGCCATGCGCACATAATATGCGCATGGCAGGTGCGCGTCAATCAGAACCCTGCGGTCAAAATCACCCCAATCCGCCGACCGGGACGAAGCCCAGCGATGAAGTTCCGCCGCAGATCATTATTTGCGTCGGCATAACGGATGATCTGGGCCACCGCATCCTCATCGAAAAGGTTCTTGACGTAAAACTGCACCTTATACTTATCATTTTGCGCGCCCAGACGGATATCAGTGACAACTGATCCGCCCGTCTTGGCAAGATTATGCACCTGCGCGAAGCTTGACGAGATCAGGCTGACATTGCCACCAGCAAAAACTGACCAATCACCGCCTCCGATTGGTCTTTTATAATCGACATCAAAAAAGATCTGATGTTTTGGGGCGCGCGGGATTTCCTTGCCCTTGATTGATCCGAACAGCGACTGGCATCCCGTAACGTTTGGAAACTGATCCCCGGTGGAACAATTCACGAGCCGATCATCAGCGACATCATTGAGCACACCCTGATTTTCGTCAAAGCCGCTGGTGAATTTCGAATCCGCCAGTGAATAGTTTGCAGTGACAGTCAAATGCCGATCAGGTCGTGCGCGCAGTTCGAGTTCAAGGCCTTTGATTGTCGCATTGCCAGCGTTGACCACGGCTGACACCTGATTTGGCGGTACGCTGACATTCTGGGTGAGCTGATAACCCGTGATCTTATTGCGGAACAGCGCAAGATTGGCGGTGAGTGCACCGCTCAGGAAGCTGTTTTTGAAGCCAAGTTCATAAGTTTCAACATCCTCTGGCCCGAATGAGGGCAAGCCGCCCCGGATTGCCGAAACGCCGTTAAAGCCGCCGGGCTTTTGTCCTTCGGCGTAAACACCGTAGATCAGGTTACGCGGCGTAAATTGCCATGAGAGCGTTGCGCGCGGGGTGAATTCTGTAAATTTGGCTCTGGCTATAACAGGCGCGGGTACGACTGCTCCTGCGTCAAAATCAAGCGTGCTTTGCGTGATCTTTTCCTCGGCATAGCGACCTTCAACGCTGAGTGAGAGTTCGGACGTAATGTCAAAGCCGATTGAGCCGAACACGGCCTTGTTGGTGATATCGATATTATTGGCATCGCGTGATCGCGGCAGTGCTATTGCGATAGGCACAGGTTGCGCACAAATCGGGCTGCGTGCGCACGCGGCATTGAGTGCGATAACTGAATTTGCAGCGGCACGGGTCAGCGCGTCGGCGGGCAGTTGGCGGGTGTCGCGCGTGTTATCCGACTGGTCGAAATAATAGCCGCCAAGGATCAGATGCACCCTGTCACTGTCATATTGGAGGCGAAGCTCCTGCGAGATGTCTTGGGTGCGCTGGAAATTCTCAAAAGTAAAATCAGTGACTGACCCGACAAAGTTCAACCGCCGGTTGCGCGGCGGTGCGAGCGGCAGCGGCGCACCAATTGGGAAACTGGCGAACAGCGTCGTCTGGAAACTGTCGGCCGTATAATCGGCGTCAAGCGCGCTAGTCGCAGTCCGGTAGTTATAGCCGGTGAGCGAAGACAGCGTCACCTTGTCACTAAAATCATAATCGACGCGAAAACTGGTGTTAAGCTGATCTGATTCAAGCCCAACATCGCCGGGGTTGACGAACTGACGGGTAAAGTCAGTGTTGATCGCGCGCGGCTGGATCACCCCGCAGAAATAGCGCCCATTCCCGCGATATAGCGCGCCATTGTCAGGCAGGCAGTTATTGTCATTGGCACTTTGCGCGAAAATCGCAGGCTGACCGTCATCAGTGCGGTTGTAATAGCTGCGAAGTGCCGCCGTCAGCGCACCGCCATTATCAAATTTGAACGCGCCCGAAAAGGAATAGGAAGATTGCTTGCCAATTTTGGCACCATCAAACTGATTGCGAAATTCGCCGCCAAAATCATAAAAGCGCCCGTTGACGGTTGCTGAGAGCGAGTCCGTGATCGGCCCGCGTAGGCCAGCGGTAATATCGTAGCGCTCATTCTCGCCGATATCGACTGAGACTTTGCCTTCAAATTTATCGCCTGCACTTTTCGAAATGATATTGATTGCACCCGAATAGGTATTGCGCCCGTAAAGCGCGCTTTGCGGCCCTTTGACGACTTCGATGCGTTCAATCCCGTCAACATCATAATCGGCGAGCGAACCGCTGTAATATATGCCATCAATAAAGAAGGCGACGCCCGATTGGCCAAGGATGTTGGCCTGCCCGCGTATGACGGGGCGGTTGGCGTCGCGGCCAAAGCTATCATCGAAGGTGAGGCCCGATGTAGTTTTTGAAAGATCTGACAGGCTGTCAAGGCCAAGCCGGTCAATTGACTCGGCGGTTACAACGGCGACCGTCGTTGGCGCATTTTGGAGCGTTTCTTCCTTTTTACGCGCGGTGACGATGATATCAGCGCTTTCATCAGCGGCTGCGGCTTCTTGTGCCAATGCGGAGGCTGGAACCGCCATTGTTGCGGCAAGCAAAACCGCCTTTGTCAAACCACGCATATGTCTTTCTCCCCCTATTTCAATTTTGTACAGTGGTTCCACTGTATGAAAAATTTGTCCAGACAAATTTGTATCTCGCTCTGGAAAACTGTAGCATTGTCACGATTCTGCAACAGTACGGGGATGGGGAATTAGATATGACCGCTTATATGATCGTCACTGCGAAAATATCTGACCGTGATGCTTTCATCGCAGGTTACGGCGCAACGACTGCTGACCTCGTTGCAAAATTTGGCGGAAAATATGTTCTGCGCGGCCCCGGTGTTGAACTGCTTGAGGGCGATTTTGGTGACGGCGCATCAATGGTGATTTCGGAGTGGCCAACAAAGGAGGCGGCACGCGCCTTTTGGAATTCGCCTGAGTATGGCGAGGCGAAACTGCTCCGTGCAGGCGTGGCGCAGTGTCAGGTGCTGCTGATCGAAGCACCAACGATCAATGCACAAGGAGAATGAAAAGCATGGCACGTACAGCCCAAATTGATCGGCATGGCGACCCTGACGTCATTCAGTGGATTGATGCCCAAGTGCCCGCACCCGGCCCCGGGGAGGTGCAGATGCGCAATACTGCGGTTGGCCTCAATTATATCGATACCTACCATCGGCGCGGGATTTATCCAGTTGCGCTGCCGTCTGGCCTTGGGCTTGAAGCGGCAGGCGTGGTTGAGGCGGTGGGTGAGGGGGTAACTGCGTTTAAGTTTGGCCAGCGTGTCTGCACTTTTGGGCCGACGATGGGCGCTTATACGACCTCGCGAAACTTGCCTGCTGCGACGCTTTTTGCAACGCCTGACGATATCAGCGACGATATCGCCGCTGCCGCACTCCTCAAAGGCTGCACCACTGAATTTCTGGTTGAGCGCTGCGCCAAGGTTCAGGCGGGTCAAGCCGTGCTTGTTCATGCGGCGGCGGGTGGTGTCGGCTTGCTGCTGGTTCAGTGGCTGAAAGCTGTTGGCGCGATGGTCATTGGCACCGTCAGTACGCCAGAAAAGGCCACGCTCGCAAGGGCCGCTGGCGCCGATCATATAATCCTCTACGGCCAAGAGGATGTTGCCAAAACCGTTCGCGAACTCACAGGCGGCGCTGGTGTCCGCGTGACCTTTGACGGCGTTGGCATGGCCACATGGGAGGCTTCGCTTGATAGCACTGGGCGGCGCGGGCTGATCGTCAACTATGGCAATGCCGATGCGCCCGTCGGCGGGGTGAACCTTGGCATCCTCGCGCAAAAGGGATCGCTTTATAATACGCGGCCGACGCTTTTCGATTATTATGCTGATGCAGTTGAGCGTACCGCAGGAACAGACCGTATGTTTGATATGATTCGGCGCGGAGTCATCGCGGTGACTATTGGCCAGACTTATGCACTGGAGGACGCAGCCCAAGCGCACCGCGATCTTGAAGGCCGCAAAACGACGGGATCAACCGTCCTGCGGCCCTGAGTGGCTCACTTCTCCGCCGCTTTGGCGCGCTGGCCGTCAACCAAACGTTTGAACACAGTCCAAGTGGTGTCATTGGGCCGGGGGTCATCGCCGGGAGGCGGTGCGGTGTAGATTGGATAATTTGCCGCAATCTCATCCTTGATCACCTTGGGCAATTCATCG
Organism: Sphingomonadales bacterium; assembly: GCA_043728175.1. Classification (GTDB taxonomy): domain Bacteria; phylum Pseudomonadota; class Alphaproteobacteria; order Sphingomonadales; family Sphingomonadaceae; genus Aquisediminimonas. Next base: position 11,135 of record JAYTMV010000301.1, on the reverse strand, counting down.
AAACTTTTGAGTTTTGCGCCCATTGCGTTGAAGACAAGCTGTCCCTGTCGCCCGCGCATTTTCATCCACGGCATCCAATCCGAAATTCGCACCCATGATACGCTTGGATACGCCGTTGGGTTTTTGGTATCGAGCATTTCCGCTGCATCAAAGGCGAAATCGAAAATCTCCATCGCATGATATTTGCCGCCGATAAAATCCTGATATGCCCCAGCCAGCGGGTTTTCGTAGAAGAGCGGCGCTTCAAACGGCATGAACAGCCAGCGCCCCTGCCGCCGGATTGAAATACTCGCTGGTTTGCCGTCAGCGCTGATCGGAAAGCTTGGCCGCGAATTGACGGGATCATTGCTGATCTGCATCACGTCAACGCTCTCACTCGTCCACGGATTGGCCCATTTGCGGACGATTTCGCCCGTCTTAGTATCCGTATAAAACATCACCTCACGGCTGACGAGGCGGTAACCTTTGCCGCGCTTTGGATCTTCAACCGCGACGCATTGACGCACGTTCATGCCTTCGCCATTAAACAGGTGACGGTCTGGCTCGCCGGAGACGCGTGAGTAAACTTTGCCTGACCAGTAATAGATCGCAGGCACGTCGTCTTTCTCACCACACTGAACACGCTTTGAGATTTCAAATGCGTCAGCGGGCACGGCTGGATCAAGCATTCGTGCTTGTGCTGGGGTTGCACACGCGATCAAACTCGCCGCAATGAGGAATGATTTCATGATTTCTCTCCCTTGGAAATGGTGCAACTGGCCTGCATCCAGCGTAAATTGATGCCGAGCCGCCCGACATCAGGATCACCCCAGACATAGGAAACAGCACGCTCAGGCTCAGCGTGTGTGTGGACATAAAGAACTATGCTTGGCCGATTGGTGCCGCTCGCCCAAATAACATTGCGCATCCTCAGGATCACTTCAGGCGCGCCACTTGTTCCCCCACCAAAGCGGACACGGCCTCCTTGATCGTGCATTTTGAGGCCGGGGATGAAATACCAATCCTCGCTGCCATCGGCTTTCTTCTGTGCCTTGGGCGCAGTGCCCCAGCAAGTAACTTCGCGCGCATGGCGAAGTGTGGTTCGAGCATCCTTGCCGAATTTTGCTGTAATCGTGTCCACTGTGTTGGCGGCGATCTCAAAACTGTTTTTCACAGGCTGACCGTAAGCATCTACCCCAGCAACCACAGTTTTTGGGCCATCACGCGTGACCCGCACACTTATCCAAGGCGGCGGCGCGCGGCCCGCCTCCTTCTCGAAATAGACCTCCTCTTCATTGGTGTAGGTGCCGGGTGTGAGCGGGGCAGGTGGGCTCGCCAGCAACGGATGGGCTGCGATCATCATCATTGCAAAGCCAAATCGTTTCACAGCAAATCCCCTAAGTTGAGATTAGGCTATCGCAAATTTTTGCGGCTCACAAATGAAATTTGTCCGGACAAATTTGAGCGCGCGCAAACTATGCATTTAGTTTAATCGGAATATGTGAGAAAATTGGAGCGGGTGAAGGGATTATCATAAATACCTATGAATAAACGATATTTTTTGCTATAATTGCCCACACAGAACCTACACAGCTACCGAAATCCAGTGGCTTAGGGGGTTAATCTACACAGATTCTGCACAGTAGGGCAAGGAAAATGAAATTCATCACCGATAAAGAGCAGATAAAGGCTGGCCTCATCATCTTTCGGCGCGGAGATGTTGAACATGATCAGTTCTACTGCCGCGTGAGAATCCAGAACGAAGACCGCTACAAGACAATCTCACTCAAAACCTCGGATCGGCAGACCGCGCGCGACCGGGCGATGGATCAGGATGCCGACATCCGTTTTCGGGTGAAGCATGACGTTCCGGTATTCAATCGCCCCTTTTCCGATGTTGCCGCTGAATATGCCGCTATTCAGCAGCGGCGCGCCAACGCGGGCGAGGTCAGCCAAGCGCGCGCGATGAACGTCAAGAATAAAGTTGACGGGCCGCTTAACGCCTATGTTGGCAGCGCACAGGTGCATTTGATCAGTCAGGATCGCTGGTCGGAATATCCCTTGTGGCGGCGCGAGAACGGCGTTGGTCGGCGCAAGGGCATTATCAGCGATTCAACCATTCGCATCGAGATGAGCATTTTCGCCGCCATCATGAACTACGCCATCAGCAAAAAATATGTGCCCGCGAGCCAGCGGTTTGAGGGGATGCCCAAACTCAAATCCGCGCGGCGCGATGAGTTTACTCTTGAGGAATACCGCAAGCTGCACAGCACGGGGCGCAAATGGATGAAGGAAGCCACTACGCCGCAGGGCATCTGGTATCGCCAGATGTGTTACAATTTCCTTCTCATCATGTGCAACACAGGGATGCGTCCGCCCGAGGCCAAGAATTTGCGCTGGAAAGATATTACCAAAGCCAAGGACAAGGACGGCACCGAGATTCTTGTTATCTATGTTTCGGGCAAGGGCAAGACGCGCAAGCTGATCGCGCCCAAAAGTGTTGGTGATTATCTTGAGCGCGTTCGCGCCCTTTCCAAAGCAACCAAGCCTTATGATGCGGTATTCACCATCATCAACGGCAAGCCCGCCGTTTGGCTCTACCGTGATACCGTCGAAGAATTGCTGAAATATGCAGAATTGCGCGACGGGCCAAGCGGTATTCCGCGCACTACTTATTGCTTCCGCCATACCTATGCGACGTTCAGACTATCCGCAGGAGTCGATGTTTATATCCTCGCTCAGCAAATGGGCACTTCGGTCAAAATGATCGAACAGCATTACGGCCATGTGAACACGATCAAGCACGCTGATCGTGTCCTTATGGGTATTGGCGGATGGGATGCGATGCACACCGAAATGGACGCCGAGAGCGACAAGCGGGAAGCGACCGCCAAAGCCGCGCAGTCGATCAAGGCGAAGCAGCCAAGCAAGCCGCCTCGTTCCAAACGCTAAAGTGATACCGCGCCGGATTGAACTATCCGGCGACACGCCCATCACGCCAAACCAAGACTCGCGCAAGCGCGGGTTCGGAAATAAGCGCCCGGCCCGGAAGCGCCGAAACTGTGCTTGTGCCTTCCACCAAACTTGCGACATTGCCAATGCACCGCTGGTGCACTTCGATTGGCAATTTTGCCAAGCGGGGTTGGGATTAAGGATGCGCCGAGCCTCAAGCAGCCCCTATGCCCCGCGTCTTAGAGCCGCCGTGCCGCTGGCACTTTTGGGTGGATCAATCACTTCCTAGATATAAAATTTGAACGGCTGACGCTCTGAACCAGCAGCACTTCCCATGACGAGTACTTCTCCGACCTTATCGGCAAATCGGATGGTGACGGGCACAGAATCGCTGAAGTTGCAGGCATTGTAGTTGATCTTGGTGAGCCCCATGATGTCAGTAAGTACGCTGGTCAACTCGGGCATGTCCCCGGTTGATCGCAAGGTCGTAATGTAAAGTGGGTTGGGCGTCTCAGGGCCGAGATAGGTGTCGATGCGCGGGACGTAACCAGCCGTCCACAGATAGGCATCGCAATCACCGAGCAAAAGCGCTGTACCTCTTAAACATGGATAGTCCCCGTCACGGTATAGCTTGGTTTCGCCATACGTTGATTTAATGCGCACACCAACAACGTTGGTTCCCGGAGGTGCCGCTTCGGAGAAGGCCTGCCATTCCTCATCTGAGAAATTGGTACGGCCATGAATGAAGAGTTCTTTGGGATATGTCGAAAAGCGTTTTTTGTAGGTCTCGAGAACCATCGACAGCAATGCCTTGGCTTTGTCTTTCGGTAAGTGAAACTCTCGATCATCGGTCTTCCACGGGCCATTTGCGCCTCGAAAAACAACACCATCTCCTTCGCTCAAAAACATCTGTGCGGCACAGCACGCATGGTTTTGCGGGTGGTTCGGTAGCAGCTTGAAGACAAGGCCCACATAACAGACGCCTGGCCGCATGCCCGCGATCCGCCACGGGGGATCGCCTTGCGTCTTATAGAAAAGACCGGTTGCTAGGTTCCAGGCAACCGTGGCGGCGGCCTGTGTGCCCCGAATTGGGTAGCCAGCTTTATTCACAAATTCGTGCGGCGCTAGTGTTGTCTCTCGAACCAATTGCGATGGCTGATTGGTTTTCAACAAGCGGGCTTTCACCTGCCTATGGAAATCAGGAACGTCGTCAAACACTGCTTCCAGCGATTGATCCAGAATGCCCGCAAGCAATGGGAGATCTGAGCGGGAGCCTTGGCGCTTTGCAAGTTCGCCAGTGCTGAGTTCCCCCTTGCGTCGACCACCCATTTGGGGACGACAGGTCTCGAAAACGATTTCGGGCACGACGATCACCCAGACGTCAATTGGCCGTTCTTCCTCATTTACGTGGCGGGTGACGGGGGCGAGAAAAAGGTCAACCGTCCGGGAGACAGCTTCATGATGGTTCTGCACATTGACTGCGGCGCGCACAGCATTGTCGTTGATCGCGTAAACGGTGAGTTTACCGGGATCGACGCGTAGGCCGAACCCTTCTTCGATTCCGGGAAAATCAGACAAGTGCAGCCTGTGAGGCTTATCGCGTTTGCCGCGCGGTGGAATTGGGATAGCGGCCTAGATGGCACCGAGCCACGTCTTGAGCAGCGCGATTCCGGTAGCGGTTCCTACCACCCCAATCGAAATGTCTGCTCTCTCGGGAGGAGAGGCGGGACCATACAGATACAGGCCATCCTTGGGGTGGTCACACGTCTGGCCATGGCCAAAGCCAAGCAGCGGTTCATCAATGAAGACGGTTTGCAGCGAGACTTCTTTAAACCTCATGCTGCTTCTTCCTCATCCTGAAGTTGGCCGGTTATTGTGGACTCATCAGTCTCTTCGGCATCCTCATCCTGCCTGAATTGTTGTTGGGCGGTAACAGGAGACGTCGTTTGAATTGGCATAGCGTCTAGTGTGATACTGCCGCCAGATCCGACGGCCAGATCGATGTAAGGACTCTCGCCAGCGAGTAGTTCCATGAAAGCCATGACCCGACCATGCCAAGCCTTGTTCCGCCAGCCCGAACACACTGATCGGCGCAACCGATGTTGAACTCGCTTGTCGCTTATAACCAATGTGCTGTCTTTCTCGCCGATATCGGAGAACAGAACCCTGCCTTTCAGTTTCAGATGGGGAAAAGGAAAGAGGCTCGGCACGACACTGACCCCATATTCCCAGACTTTTCCTTTGGCTTTGTTGCGGAGCATGGAATTTCGCCGTTGCCCCTGTGTGCCCCATGCGACACGCTTGCCAATTCCGAGCATGGTCTCATCAACGTGGAAAGAGACGCCACTCGAATTTTCTCGCATCAATAGGCCGCGACTTTTGCAATGGCTCTCCCATGCCTGACGCAGCAGATTGATCATGATACTTTTGGCTTCGCGCGGCTTGATCGACAGCGCCTCAACACCTTCGGCAAGTAAGGTCGCGACATCGATTGCGTCGTCTTCGACCAACGGGCCGATCACATGGAAATGCTCTTCGAGTTCTAGGGGTGAAGCGAACGTAAGCAGTCCGCGACCAAATGGCACTATGGGCAAGGCGCACGAGCGCGCGAGCTTTGCGAGTTTTCGTTCGTCACAGGTATTTCGGGGCACTAAGAGCAATAATTCGTCGGGTATACCCAGTACACGAAGCCAGTTCGTCGTGAGGATTTCGGGCGAGCGTTCAACCATGATGGCCATGCGCCGTTGATACTGAACCCATGCTGGCTGAATTATCCCGCCGCCGACCTTGGGTATTGACTGCTTCTCTAGCGTTGCAAGCAACGCGGTTAAGCCTGACGCCCAACCTTTTGAAAAATCCAAATATTGAAGCCCAGCCACGCCAAATATGGCATCGAACGGTTCCAGCTTCAAGGGTATAATGAAGTTGGATATTTTGAGCTTTCCTGCAAGCGACTCACCAATAGAAATCTCTTCCTTGACGCCGCGACGAGCCAATGTCTTATTGCTACAGCAAAGTAGCATCCGCACGGCATCGTCACGCAACGCTGCTGTCAGTTTGCCGCGCCACTCGTCTCCACCTTCAAGGCACATAATGTCAGCAAAGACGCGATAGCCAGCGGCTTCTAGTCGAGGGGCAAGCCAGAGCACGAAATCATCATCTCCGGGCGTTGCCTTGGAGATAAATATAGTCTCGCGAAGTGGTGATTGATCCATCATATTTGATCTATAAGAACATTCTCAGTACATTAACAGGCGTCGGTTTACCAGAGCTTGCTCATCAAATCCCTACTATCGTTGATTTGAGACTCAGTGGCGACAATCGCCGTTTAGCGGCCAGACCGCTCTCCGCCTTGGGGTTGATGACGGCAGTGCACAGTCACCGCCGTCGCCAGAGTACAGCGAGCAATTGAGCAATCGCGGCCAATAATTGCGCGAATGCGTTGAGCAGAAGAATGAATGTGGTGGTTGTCATGGCGTCCTCCATTTGCCCCGCGCGGGATGCGCGAGCGTGACGGAGCCAAGGGCCAACCGGATCAGCACCCCGGTCATAGGCCGCGCCAGCGCCGCTATGCGGGATAGGCGGGCGAAGCCCCAGCCATCGCCTTGACGGGAATGCGCGGTTGGCCAGCATTCGTAACGTTTGAGCAATCTTGCGCGGGATAAGGGGCCATTTAGGCACCACTCCAATTCTGACCGACAACGCCAATGGCAATTCTGGACAATTGCACTACCTTATGATAGATTATGAGAAATTCATAAGGGAGTCACTATGGCACATGCTCAACCCATCACCGTCAGTCTTCCGCCTGAAATGGCCGCGATGGTGCGCCAGACGGTAGAGGACGGCGCTTACAGTTCGGTAAGTGAAGTCGTGCGCGAAGCCCTGCGCGACTGGTCGCGCAAGCAATCCGCCGAGCATCAAGAATTACAGGAATTGCGTGGGCTGTTGCAAGAAGCCATCGATAGTGGCCCCGGCGAAGCGGGTAGCACAGTGTTTGCACGGCTGCGCGCGCGCTACTCAGAATAGGCTGCTGCATGGCTTTTCGGGTAACAGCGCTTGCGGAACGTGACCTTGCCGACATCGGCGATTACATCGCGCTTGAGAACCGCACCCGCGCAGCTAGCTTTGTCGCCGAAATCGAAGCCCGCTTTGCTGAGATCGCAGCGCGCCCGAGCATTTATCGGGTGCGCGACGAAGTGTTGCCAGACATTCGCGCCGCCAATCACGGGCGCTACCTGATCTATTTTCGCTGTGAGGCAAAGGGTGACGTGGTTTTTCTGCGGGTGCTGCACAGTGCCCGCGACCAAGCAGGAATTCTAGCGGGCAAGGGCGAAAATCCCGGCGCATCGCCCGTTAAAAGTTAACGATTTCTTAACCATATTCTGTGTATAATATGCATATAAATTCACGCGTACACGGGGTATCTATAACCGCCAAAATGACAGTTAGTGTGGGTCAACCGACCCTATCGGTTGACCCGGAGGCTAGCCTCCGCACCGAATTGACGGGCGCGATTGCCGCCGCACAGATCGACATTGCCAATGCGATTGCAGAACTGGCGCGCAGCGGCGCGGATAGCGCGGCGCTCAACAATCAAAGCCATGCCTTGCAGCAACTGCAAAGCAAAGTGCGAAGCGCCAATCTGGGCAGCTTGCTCGCGTTGCGCAGCGACGTGGTAACCGCTGCCACCAGCGCAACCGCACTTGCCAATCAAGCGATCAGCACCGCCGCGAGTGCCGCCGCTGCAAACGCTAATCTATCGACCGCGCAGCGCGCCCGCGCGAACATTGAAGCCCTTGGGCGTGACCTGTTCGAGAAACGCGTACTTGATCCCTATTTGCAGTTCGCGTCGGCGGAAGATGAAGAGGCCTATCGCAAACGTGAACGCGAACGCGACGAAGCCAGACTGCGCGCATTGGAACTTCGCACACCCGAGGGAGACCGCCGCGCAAACGAGCTTATTCAAGACCAATTGCGCGATGCTGGCGCGCATGGTGCAGATCGTTCGCGTGATTTTGCTAACATGGTACAACAGGCAGAGTCCGTCACCGCTGATTTGAAAACCGCTCAGCAAACGCAAGAAAAAGTAACAGCCCGCCCGAGCGTTGACGCGATCAAGGGCGAGCAACCCACAATATCCGATGATGGGCTTGGCGACATTCTCGCGAGCTTGAAAGCGGCGGGAGTCACGACACCCGCCGTTCAGGCCCGTGAAGCTGGACATGGGGTTGCTGTGGCCGCTGCCCATCCGCGCGACGCGTCTGCCACCGTTAGAGGGGGTTAGCCGAGCAGTCCCAGTTGACGGCAGATGCCCCGGTTGCGATCAACCGTAGCGGGTTCATCACGCAACTGGACGCCAACCACGCTCGCCATTGTCCCAATATCGCGGGACAGTCGCTTATTATCATAACCAAGTGTTTTGGACATTTTGCGCGCGGCATCAATCGACCGGATGTCTCCCGTATTTTCATTGGCTGAAATAGCGACGCAGATGAGCGTGATCGTATAGGCGCGCTCATTTTTACTCATTGGCTTTGGAGCGGCCTCACCAGCACCCGTTAAACCAAAAGCCAGTAGCACCAAAAGCACCCGACGCATGACAAAAATCCCTCACCGACCGAAAAATGACCAAGCAAGGGTTACATTATGCGCAATAATGTTGCGGGAATCCAGCAATAAGGGCATGGGAAAGCGACCTAATTATAGACCAATTCGAGCGCATAAGAAATGGCGTAAACTGGCTCTGATGTTGATCTTTTTGCAGATTGGCCCTTGCACCATTATTGCGCATTGTGGTGCGTGGCGCAGAATACGAGCCATGCCATGAGCTTTGGCGGGCACAATGGAGAAGCGCCTTCGCTGTTCGATGCACGCGGTCAACGCAAATATCTGTGCGATAGCGAGCGGCGCGCGTTCCTTGCCGCCGCCAGCAAGGCCGATGCGCCGACGCGTATCTTTTGCCAGTTGCTGGCATATACGGGTTGCCGGATAAGCGAGGGGTTGGGCGTCACACCGCGCCATCTTGACGCAGACGGCCCGCGCGTCATTTTCCGCACCCTTAAACGCCGTAAGCTGATCTATCGCGCGGTGCCGATACCGACCGTGCTATTCGCTGATTTGTTGATGCTTGCAAAGGGCTGCGCGCCAGACGCGCCGCTTTGGCAATGGTGCCGCCAAACTGCATGGCGACATATTCACGAGGTCATGAGTGCCGCATCAATCAACGGCCCGCAAGCCACGCCACGCGGGCTACGCCACGGCTTTTGCATGAACGCAGCGATGCACAATATCCCGCCCAACCTGATCCAACGCTGGGCTGGCCACGCGTCACCCGACACCACCGCCATCTACGTTGACGCCAGCGGCGTTGAGGAAAGGGCGTTTGCCGAACGCATGTGGTAGCGAAGGGTGGGTGGACAGTGAGGCGATTGATGGCTGGCAGCTTAGCCTCTCGTGTCAGCCAGCACCATTGCGGCTTCTTTGGCTTCGTTTTGGCGCAAGCCCGCTTACGGTAAAGCCAACTCGCTTCCGCGCCTTCGGCTTGTGCAGCTCCGTTCCGTATTCGGCGCGCTACCGAGCGGGCTGTGACCGTGCGCTTGATGGCTTGTGCCCATTCCTTGCCATGAAGCCGCGACATGGTGTTGCGGTAACACCAAAAGGAGCCTGTCATGACCAAACAATCAACCCCCGCTGTCAACAAACCCACTCACCGTCTCTACCGCGTTGACGGCGAAGGCAAGAACGCCTTCTGGACGGCCATCGGTGCCGCTTGGCCTAATCGCGACGGTGAAGGCTTTTCGATCAGTTGCGATGCCGTGCCGCTCACTGGCCGCATCGTCATGCGCCGGATCACCGAGCGCGCCGCGTCGCAAGCTGCTTGAGGTGACACCCCGCCGCGCCCACGCGCGGCGGGGTTAATTTATGCCCCCTCCCGTCAAATCAGCGTAATTGAATTTACAACGCCGCCAGCCCCGCGCGTCGGCCACACCCTATCGCAATATTCCTGCACCATGAGCACGGTGCCTTGTTGCAGCCGTGCGGCGAGTTCATCAAGGCCGTGGCCTTGGAGCATGAACTGGCGAGTGCCAAAGTCGAGGGAGAGCATTTTGTCGCCTGTATATTCGACGGCGATGAGGTGCGGGTAAGCAATTTCCCAACCGCACCAGAGCCCCGACTTTGGTTCAAAGCGGCGCAGGTGGAGCATCATCATCGGGCGCGCACTACCGCGCTGCAACACCCACGGCATATATTCCGCTGTATCGCCCGCAAGCGCCATTGCCGCTTCGTCGGTAATGTCTTCAGGTGTTTGCGGCGGATGGGGCATATCGCCATTGGCGCGGGCATGTGCAGCGTCAAAACCATCATCATAGCCGCCATGGGCCGCGCCGCCGGAAGTATGGTCGTTACCGGGCGGACGTTCGCGCCGCTTGGCCTCGAACATTTGTCGCCAGTTAGGTGAGTTGTGCTGATCCATAGTCATCGCTCCAAATCGGGGGTTGGTGGGGGTTGAGAATAGTAAGGGGTGCGCGCCGCTTCGCGCTCCGAAGGCGCAAGCGCGGCAGTGGGCGCTGGTTCGAGCCGCGCAAGCTGGCGGTCAAACCATGCGAAGTAGCGTTCGGTGATTTGTGTGGGGCCAGCCGCCGCCGCAGCGGGCGGGTCAGTCCCCATTTTGCGGAAGGCACTTTGCGCGGCTTGCTCGACAGCGCGGTAATGCCGCGCCATCTGGTAATGCCCAAACCGATCTTTCATCACCCCGTATAAATCCTTGAGATACCAAGCGAGGCGCAGCGCAGGTTCAGGCAAACGTGACAGCCCGCGCTCAAGCAGTGAGCGGCGGTCGATCCGTTCGGCTGACCCCGCTTTTTCGAGTGCCGCGTTGGCAATGACCTCCCAGTCAAGGCGGCATTGCTCAAAATAATCGGAGCTGTTCCAGCTATCCTTGTTAGAAACGACCATGACGGGGCGACCGTCCTCGTGGGTGCGCCCCGTTGGGTCAGGCACCCAGTCATGGCGTGACTTGAGGCCAAAGCCTTCCGCCGCCAAGGGCCGCATCGTCAGCAGGACATGGGCGTGGGGTTGTTCACGCCCGTCTGAGGCTATGGTGTGGACTTGTAACGGTTTGGTTCCGGCCACTTGTCTTTCATTATGCCACCTTAGCTTCGAAAGCCAAGGGGCTTATGCCGCCCAGATATGAGTGGCGT
>JAYTMV010000300.1:0-4674 GCA_043728175.1 Sphingomonadales bacterium | reverse complement strand
AATCCCCAGGTTTTCGGGGATGAGGACATCAATCCCGTAAGGCTTGCCATCAACATGCGCGTCGATCCACGCAAGCTCTACCTCAAGCTGTTCGGGGTTAAACGCGGTTGCGCCAAGGACGCCAAACCCGCCCGCCTTGCTAACCGCTGCGACCACATCGCGGCAATGCGAAAACGCAAATAGCGGAAATTCGATTCCCAAAGTCTGGCAAAGTTTTGATGTCATGGATTGTCTCTCCCCTATCTCTGTGTATCACCGCAGGCGAAGAGGAAAAGCGTAAATGTCCAAAACCTTGATCATCTTTTTGGCGCTCGTTGGCGGATTGCTTATTGGAATCGCTGTCAGCGGCGCGACGCAGGCGATTGCGATCGCCGATGTGATTGGCGCGCTATGGCTGAATGCGCTGCGGATGACGGTCGTGCCGCTGGTGGTTGCGCTCCTCGTTACGGGGATTGTCCAGACGGCAGCGGCGGCGCGCGCGGGGCGGCTGGCGGCGCGCGCGGTAATTACGATGATGGTGATCCTGTGGTGTTCCTCAATCATGGCAGCGCTGATGATGCCCGTCCTGCTCAGCCTGTTTCCAATGCCCGCAGGATCAGGCGAAGCGCTCCGCGCCGCACTTGCCGAGGTGTCAGCACAGGAGGGCGGCATCCCCCCGCTTGGTGATTTCCTCCGCGCGATGATCCCGACTAATCCGATTGCAGCGGCGGCCAATGACGCGATCCTGCCGTTGATCGTCTTTACCACTGCCTTTGCCTTTGCCGTCACCAAGCTTGAACCCGCTAAACGCGCAAGCATTGGCGGCTTTTTTGAAGCGATTGCTGATGCAATGGTGATCATTATCAACTGGGTGCTGGCGCTCGCGCCATTCGGAGTGTTCGCGCTCGCTTTCGTTGTCGGGGCGAAAGCTGGTGCCGAAGCGTTTGGCGCGTTGGCGCACTATGTCATCATATTGTCCGCGCTAGGCGTGATTATCTGGATCGCCTCTTTCCTGCTCGCGCGCTTTGGCGGTGGTACGAGCTTCGTCACCTTCTTTCGCGCGGCGATGCCCGCCCAAGCCGTTGCGATTTCAACGCAAAGCTCGCTCGCCTCGCTCCCGGCGATGGTGAAGGGTGTCAAGGAACTGGGTGTGCCTGATGCGACGGCAGACATGACCCTGCCGCTGGCGGTCGCGATTTTCCGCGCGACTGGCCCGGCGATGAACCTCGGCGTCGCGCTCTATATCGCGCATTGGTACGGGATTGAACTCGGGCCGGCTCAGCTTGCCGTTGGAATTGCGGCGGGGGCAATCACAACGCTTGGCGCGGTCAGCCTGCCAGGTTCGGTCAGCTTTGTCAGTTCTATTGCGCCGATCTGTTTAGCGCTTGGTGCGCCGGTTGAACCGCTTGGGCTGCTCATTGCGGTTGAGACATTTCCTGACATTTTCCGCACCCTCGGCAATGTGACGATGGACATGGCACTCACCAAGACTGTAGCCAAAGTCACAGACTCAGAGTAAACCCGTGTTGTAATCACGCCGTTGTATGGCATCGTTAACTGCCGAACCAATGCGGAGCTGATCCAATGATACGCAAAATCGTTGTCCTGATTGCCCTTGTGGGGCTTATCGGCGTTTGGGCGTTCAGCGAAGAGCTGTTCCCCATAGAGCCAATGCGATCTGCTCAAGTCAAAGTGCGCGACGGTGATACGCTCACAATGATGGGCAAGGATGTGCGCCTTTACGGCATTGATGCCCCCGAATATAAGCAAATCTGCCAAAACACAGCGGGTAAAAACTGGCCGTGCGGTGATGCCGCACGGGGAAAATTGGTAACGATCATCGGTAATTCAGAGGTTGTTTGCCTGCCCAAGGCAACTGATAAATTTAATCGCACCATCGCCACATGCAGCACGGCAACCGTGCCTGATATTGCGCTCGCGCTTGTTGAGGCGGGACTGGCATCAAACGGCGTTGATGGCGGTGAGGGGCCATATGCGGTGAGCGAATCGCTCGCGCAGGTTGAAAAGATGGGCGTATGGTCAGGTGAATTTATGACGCCTGCCGATTGGCGCAGAGCCAATCCCCGTCAAAATGCTGAAGCGCCAAACCAGCAAGGAAAATCATGAAATATCGCACGCTTGGTCAGGGATTGAAGGTTTCGGCAATCGGCATTGGCTGTATGCCGATGATCCGGGGCGGCAATATCACTTATGGTGCCGATGCTGATCCGGGTGAAGCGATCAAGACCATCCACCGCGCGATTGATCTGGGTGTTACCTTTTTTGATACCGCCCAGATTTACGGACCGTTTCAGAATGAGGAGCTTGTTGGCGAAGCGATTAAGGGCAAACGCGACGGATTGGTGATCGCCACCAAGTTCGGCTTCCGTTTTGATGGTAATCGGATTGTTGGCGTTGATGGTTCAGCGGCGAATGCACGTGATGCAGTAGAGGGATCGCTCAAGCGGCTTGGCATTGATACGATTGATCTGTTTTACCAGCACCGCGTTGATCCGTCAGTGCCGATTGAAGACACGGTCGGCGGGATGGCTGAGCTAGTCAAGGAAGGAAAAGTGCGCCACATCGCGTTGTCCGAAGCTGGGCCTGAAACGCTGCGCCGTGCGGCTGCTGTCCATCCGATTGCTGCGCTGCAAAGCGAATATTCGCTGTGGGAACGTGATGTTGAGGAAGAAATCCTGCCCGTCTGCCGCGCGCTTGGCATTGGTTTTGTGCCCTATTCGCCGCTTGGTCGCGGTTTCCTGACCGGCCAGTTCAAATCGCTTGATGACCTTCCTGACAATGACTGGCGGCGCAATGACCCGCGTTATGCGGGTGACAATTTCGCCGAAAACCTCAAGATTGTTGATGTCGTCCGCAGTGTTGCCGACGCGCACGGGGTTAGCCTTGCGCAAATTGCGCTTGCATGGTTGTTGGCGCAGGGTGATGATGTCGTACCAATTCCCGGCTCCAAACGCCGCGTGACGATGGAGGACAGCGTCGCTGCAGCCGACGTCACGCTTACCGCCGCTGATATTGCGACGTTGAATGCCGCCGCGCCCGTTGGTGCCACTGCTGGCCCGCGCTACGGCGAAATGGGGATGAAAATGGTTCGGCTTTAACGCTTCTCTTAACGGCGTTGTCACGGTATCGCGCGCCGATGCGTTATTCATTATTATTGCTCGCTTTTGTGCCCACCATTGCTCATGCTGAGGCTGGGGAGATCATCGTCACTGGGCGTGCACTCCCCGATGCGCGCGGCGACGCGGCGTATAGTAGCGTCATTATTGACCGGGAACGGCTTAACAACGTTGCCAGCGGGCGCGCCGAAGATGTCCTGCGCGATGTGGCGGGGCTTCAACAATTTCGCCGCAGCGATTCGCGTTCAGCCAATGCGACAGCACAGGGCGTGACACTGCGCGGACTTGGCGGCAATGCGTCAAGCCGCGCGCTCGTCTTGCTCGACGGCGTGCCGCAGGGTGATCCGTTTGGCGGATCAGTGACCTTTCCCGCAATCAATCTAGCGCGCATTGGCGCTGTGCAAGTGACACGCGGCGGCGGTTCGGGCGTCGCGGGGCCGGGAGCATTGGCGGGAACGATATCGCTTTCAAGCATTGGCCCTGAAACCGCCGGATCAAGCGCCGCAGTCGCCTATGGCAGTCGCGATGCGATTGAAGCGGGCGGCGTTGTGAGCGGCACACTTGGCAACGGCTTTGCCTTCATCGCCGCCAACTATGCACGCGGCGACGGCTTCATCCCAATCATCGCCAGCCAGCGCGGCGCGGCTGATCGGCCTGCGCGCTATGAGCAAGCCAGCCTTGCCGCGCGCGCAGTCGTGCCCATCGGTGATACTGAACTTCAAGCAAGTGTCAGCGGTTTTACCGACCGGCGTGATCGTGGGCTGGCCTTCACACGCAACGGCAGCGACGGGGCCGACGCAAGCCTGCGTTTGGTAAATGGTGGTCGCTGGGCATGGGAAGCGCTTGCCTATGTGCAACTGCGCGCTTTCATGAGCCAGGCATCAAGCGTTGACGCGGCACGCGCGACATCAACGCAGACGCTTGATCAGTTTAACATCCCCTCAACCGGGATCGGTGCGCGGTTTGAGTTGCGCCCGCCAGTGGGTGAAAATATTGAGCTTCGGATCGGTGGCGACGCACGGCGGGTAAGCGGCACGACGCGAGAGTTTTTTACCTTCGTTGCAGGCGCGCCAACGCGCGGGCGGATTGCAGGCGGCGAAAGCGATACTGTCGGTGCTTTCGCTGAAACCAGCGCAACGTTTGGCGCACTCACGCTAACAGGCGGCGGACGGATCGATTTTTATACGATCCGCGATGGCCGCTTGCTTGAAAACACGCTTGGCACTGGCGCGACGCTGCGGAGTGACCGCTTTGCAACGCGGCGCGGCAATGAACCAACCGCACGTGCTGGGATCGCTTATGCGCTGACGCCAACATTCAGCTTGCGCAGTGCGGCCTATCTTGGCTGGCGCTTGCCGACGCTCAACGAACTATACCGGCCTTTCCGCATTGGTGCCGATGCAACGGGCGCGAATGCGGCGCTCAAGACCGAGCGGGTGCGCGGGGTTGAGGCCGGAATAGGCTGGCAGCCGATTGAAGGCTCGAAATTGAGCGCGACGCTGTTCACCAACCGGCTTGAGGATGCCGTTGCCAACGTCACGGTAGCGCGCGGGCCCGG
>JAYTMV010000299.1:0-3472 GCA_043728175.1 Sphingomonadales bacterium | reverse complement strand
CAAGACGTTGTCGATCTAGGATAGTATGAAGCATCGCAGAAGCTGGAGGCAGAAATGAGCGAACGGGAGTCGATGGAATATGATGTTGTGATCGTCGGTGGCGGCCCCGCCGGGCTGGCCAGTGCGATCCGTTTGAAACAGCTTAATCCCGAAACCTCGGTCTGCATCCTCGAAAAAGGCTCCGAAGTGGGCGCGCATATCCTTTCGGGCGCGGTGGTTGATCCCAAAGCACTTGATGAGCTGATCCCCGATTGGCGGGCGCAAGGCTGCCCAATGGCGCAAACGCGGGTGACGGATAATCTGCACTGGGTGATGACAAAGAACGCCAAATACCCGTTGCCGCATATCATGATGCCGCCGTTCATGAGCAATGATGGCTGCTACACAGGATCGCTTGGCAATATGTGCCGCTGGCTCGCCGAGCAGGCTGAAGGACTCGGCGTTGAGATTTTTCCCGGTTTTGCGGCGGCTGAAATTCTTTATCATGAGAGCGGCGCAGTAAAGGGCGTAGCGACGGGCGATATGGGCGTCGCGCATGATGGCAGTCGCAAAAGCGATTATCAGCCTGGGATGGAGCTTCACGGCAAATATACGCTCTTTGCCGAGGGCGCGCGTGGCCATCTGACCAAGCAATTGAAGGCGCGTTATAATTTAGAGGCGGATTGTCAGCCACAGGTTTACGGGCTTGGCATGAAGGAATTGTGGGATATTGATCCTGAAAATCACGTTCCCGGACGCGTGATTCACACGCAAGGATGGCCGCTTGGTGATGATTGGGGCGGCGGCTTCCTCTATCATCAGGCGAATGGTCAGGTCGCGCTCGGGTTTGTGGTTGCGCTTGATTATAAGAATCCGCATCTTTATCCGTTTGAAGAGTTTCAGCGCTGGAAACAGCATCCCGAGATCCGCAGTATTCTTGAGGGCGGAAAACGCATCTCTTATGGTGCGCGCGCAATCAATGAGGGCGGCTGGCAGTCAGTGCCAAAGCTCGCCTTCCCCGGCGGCGCACTCATCGGCTGTTCAGCAGGCTTTGTGAACGTGCCGCGTATCAAAGGCAGCCATACCGCGATGAAATCAGGGATGCTTGCAGCGGAGTCAATCTCAGCCGCGCTGGCCGCCAATCGTGCAGGTGATGAGCTTTCCGATTATCAGCCAGCGGTCAATCAAAGCTGGATCGCCAAAGAATTGAAGCTGGTGCAAAATGCCGAACCAGCGGTTGCCAAATTTGGTGGCACCGCCGGAACAATCATCGGCGGGATTGATATGTGGATGCGCACGCTTAAAATGGGTTTGCCAATCGCGATGAAGCATCACGCCGATCACACGACGCTTGGCCGCAAGGATTTGTACCATCCGATCAACTACGCCAAGCCTGACGGTGTTTTCAGTTTTGACCGGCTATCCTCGGTGTTTCTATCCAACACCAACCATGCCGAGGATCAGCCCTGTCACCTGACGCTAAAAGATGACGCGATCCCGATTACGGTCAACCTTGAGCTGTATGACTCGCCCGAAACGCGCTACTGTCCGGCGGGGGTCTATGAAATTGTCGGCAGAGAGCTTGGCACGCCAAAGCTTCAGATTAATTCGCAAAACTGCGTTCACTGCAAGACGTGCGACATCAAAGATCCGACGCAAAATATTAACTGGATAACGCCGGAGGGTGGCGGTGGCCCGAACTATCCGAATATGTAGCGGCGTCGCGGCACTCGCGCTGATCGCCACAACCAGCGCTCCCGCGCGGACGAGTGAACCGTCTCCGCTCAAAAATTATGCGGCGGGGCGGATGGCCGATCTTGACGGCGCAAGTGCGGTTGCGGCTGCTGCTTACGCCGATGCCTTGCTCGTTTTGCCCAGTGACGGTGCACTTGCGCTACGTGCCTACCGTCAAGCGATTGAAGCGGGAGACCGCGCAATCGCACTGAATGCTGCGCGCACGCTTGATCTGCAAAATGCACTGCCTGCTGACGCAACGCTGTTGCTGTTTACCGAACGGCTTTCCCGGCGCGACTGGAGCGGCGCGCAGGGGATACTCGACCGTCTTGATCCCAAGGTTGGGCTTGGTTTCCTTGTGCCGGTGCTGCGCGCATGGGCAGAGTACGGCGCTGGCAGCGGCGACCCGCTGGCAACGCTTGCGGTTCCCGAAAAGGACAGTCTGATCCTTTCTTATGCGCGCGAACATGCAGCACTTATGCTCATTGCGCGCGGTGCGTTTGAAGAAGGGCAGGCGACGGTCGCAACGCTTGCAACGCCAGATGCGCGGGGCATAGCGCTCCGCCTTGCCGCTGCCGCGCAGCTTGCGAGCAAAGGCAAAAAGCCTGCCGCGCTTGATCTTCTGAAAGGCGATGACAGCGCGGTGCGCGGTGCGCGGATGCTGCTTGAGGCGGGTAAGCCGCTTGGCGGTGCGGTGGATCAACCAAGCGAAGGCGTTGCGACATTATTGGCGCGCGTAGCCAGTGATTTGATGCGTGACCGCGCCACCCCTGCGGCATTAACGCTTGCGCGTTTGGCAAGCTTTTCGGCACCAAATGATGATATGGTGCGGTTGGTGTTGGCGCAGGCATTGCTTGCCAATGGCAAGGTTGATGGGGCGTTGGCAGCGCTTGATCAGATTAAGCCGACCACAATATTTGCAGGAGCGCTCAATGAATTGCGCATCGAAACGCTGCAACAGGCCGGACGCGATGAGGCCGCACTTGCATTGGCGAAAACAGCAGCTTCAAGATCTGGTGCGAGCGTAAATGAGCAATTACTGCTCGGCCAAAGCTATGCCCGCGTCAAACACTATAGCGAGGCTGCCGGCGCGTATGAAATCGTGATCAAACGGATTGAGGGCGAAAACCGCACGGCAAAGCCGGGGCAGGGTGCAGCGTCTTGGTCGCTGTGGCTGCTATATGGTGGCGCGCTTGACGCTGCGAAGGATTGGACGCGCGCCAAGCCAGCGCTTGAGCGTGCGGTTGCGCTTGGGCCGGAGCAAGCCTCGGCGCTTAATCATTTGGGCTATGCGATGCTTGAACGCGGCGAAAATCTTGAAGAAGCAACCAAGCTGGTGGCCAAAGCCAGCGCGCTTCGCCCCAATGATCCAGCGATCACCGACTCGCTAGGCTGGGCATTCTTCAAGCGTGGGCAAACGGCGGAGGCGATTACTATTCTTGAAACAGCGGTCGCGAGTGATCCAACAATATCTGAAACGAGCGAGCATCTGGGTGACGCATATTGGGTTGCGGGCCGCCGCGTTGATGCGCGTTATACATGGCGTGCGGCCTTGGTTCAGGCGGGTGATGCCGATGTGATCGTTCGCCTTAACGCCAAAATTGCCGATGGATTGGCGGACACGCGCAAGTGACATCTCAAGACTGCTGGGCCGAAATAGCTTACGCCAAAATCAATCTTGCGCTCCATATTCGCAGACGGCGACCCGATGGCTATCATGATCTTGAAAGCCTGTTTGCCTTCGCGGTTGATGGGGATC
>JAYTMV010000298.1:0-2777 GCA_043728175.1 Sphingomonadales bacterium | reverse complement strand
TGCGGGATTGATCTGGTGCGGACGGGCGCTGATGATTTCTGGGTGCTTGAGGATAATGCGCGCACGCCGTCGGGTGTATCTTATATGCTTGAAAACCGTGAGGCGATGATCCGTTTGTGCCCCGAACTCTTCCGCCAATATCAGGTGGAGCCGGTCGATAGTTACACTGACTTGCTTCACGAAACGCTGCAATCAGTCGCGCCGAAGGGCGCGGGAAGCGATCCGGTGTGTGTGATCCTGACGCCGGGGCATCATAATTCGGCTTATTACGAACATAGCTTCCTTGCCGATACGCTTGGGATTGAGCTGGTTGAGGCCGCTGACCTTGAGGTTGATGATGATAAAGTGTGGATGCGCACGATTACTGGACGGCTTCAGGTGCATGTCATTTACCGCCGGGTGGATGATGATTTTCTTGATCCGCTGATGTTCCGGCCAGACTCAATGCTCGGCGTACCGGGGCTAATCGCGGCGTACCGCGCGGGCAACGTCACCATCGTCAACGCGCCGGGCACGGGGATTGCCGATGATAAGGCGGTCTATTCCTACATGCCCGAAATTGTGCGCTATTATTCGGGTGGTGAGGCGCTGCTTCCCAATGTTGAGACATATCGTTGCCGTGAGCCGCAGGCGCTCAAATATGTGCTTGATAACCTTGAGAAGTTGGTGGTGAAGCTTGTTGACGGTTCGGGTGGCTATGGGATGCTGATCGGGCCCACTTCGACGCGCGCGCAGATTGAAGAGTTTCGTGCCGCGCTGATTGCGCAGCCGAGCCGCTATATCGCCCAGCCGACGCTGGCGCTTTCAACCGTGCCGACGCTGACGGATCAGGGGATTGCCCCGCGCCACGTTGATTTCAGGCCGTTCGTGCTGAGCCAAGCGGGCAAGGTCAAAATTGTTCCCGGCGGGTTAACCCGCGTTGCGCTCAAGCAAGGCTCGCTGGTCGTCAATTCAAGCCAGGGCGGCGGTACCAAGGATAGCTTCATCCTGTCGAACAATGGCGGGCCTGCCTGATGCTGTCGCGCACTGCCTCATGCCTTTACTGGCTTGGCCGCTATGTTGAGCGCGCCGAATTTACCGCGCGGTTGGTGGAGGCGACGCTGCGGCTTGATGCGCTATCAACCCGACCAGCAGGGGATGCCGCTTGGACAAGCGCGATGAAGGTGATTGATGCTGATGAGGCTTTTGCCAAAACCGGGGCCGCGCTTACGCCGCAAAATGTGACGCGCTTTCTCACCGTTGATACCAGCCATCGCGGCTCAGTCGTTTGCTGTCTTAATATGGCACGCGACAATGCACGCGCGGTGAGGACGGCACTTTCGCGTGAGGCGTGGAGCGCGATCAACAGCGCGTGGCTGCTCTTTCACGGCAAGCATAGCCCTGGCAATACGCAGGATGTGATCAATCTCGTTGCGCAGGCCGAGGCGGAGACGCGCGGATTTGAAGGCGCGGTCAACCGGATGCTGCGCAATGCTTCATCGCGCTTCATGCGGCTTGGTGCCGCGATTGAGCGCGCGGATAACAGCGCGCGGCTGCTTGACGTCAAATATCATATCCTGCTGCCCGAGGGTGAGGCAGTTGGCGGCGCGGTTGACCGCGATCAGTGGACGACGATCCTTCAGACCGTCTCTGCGGTCAACGCTTACCGCTGGCTTTACCGCGAAGGGTTGAAGCCAAGCTGCGTGACTGAGCTGCTCATTCTTCGGCGCGAACTGCCACGCTCGCTCGCCGCCTGCGCGGAGGAGGTGGTTCAACATCTCAACAGTATCGGCAAGGATACCGGGCTTCAGGGTGTGGCCGATCGGCTTGCGCGCGCGCGCCACGTCCGGCTGGGTGAGGCCAAGGTTGAAAGCATTATCAGCGACGGGCTGCATGAAACGCTTGAAGATTTCATTGAAGATAATGCGACGCTCCACCAAGCGATTTCGCGCCAGTTTCGGTTTGTATAAAGTAAGGGTTGTATGCGTCTCACGATTGATCACCATACTCGCTATCAATTTAGCGAACCGCAAGCACGGGTTGTCCAACTGCTGAGGATGACACCGGCTGACTATATCGGCCAGACCGTCACCGATTGGCGGATTGATGTCGATTGCGATGCCCGGCTGCGAGACGGTCGCGATGGTTACGGCAATATCACGACGATGCTGTACGTTGATGGCCCAATCAGAGCGATTGAATTGATGGTGCGCGGCGAGGTTCTGACTGACGATAGCGCGGGCGCGGTGAAGGGCTGCACCGAAACATTGCCGCCGCTGTTTTTCACCCGCGTCACGCCGCTTACTGAGGCAGATGAGGCCATTACCGTTCTTGCGCAGACGGTGGTGGGTGGCGGCGCGCGTAGTGCTGACCGCGCAGCAGCACTCATGGCGGCGGTGCATGATGTGATTACGCCAAAGCCGGGACGCACTGAAAAGTCTGTGACGGCTGCCGATGCGTTCGCGCTTGGCCGGGGGAGTGTGCGCGACTGCGCGCATGTCTTGATTGCGGCTGCGCGCGCGGTTGGTTATCCGGCGCGCCTCGTTTCGGGGCACTGTCTTGATGGCCCCAACGCCGCGAGCCACAGTTCGGCACACTGCTGGACTGAGCTTTATATCGAGGGTGAGGGCTGGATCAGCCTTGATCCCTCAACCAACCGTAGTCCGCGTGATACTTATGTCCGCGTTGCGATTGGGCTGGATGCAAGCGACTCGACCCCGCTTTCGGGCACCCGGCGCGGCGGCGGGATTGAGGCGCTTGACGTCGATGTGCGCGTGGCATTGAGCCAAAAGCAAGGC
>JAYTMV010000297.1:0-3601 GCA_043728175.1 Sphingomonadales bacterium | reverse complement strand
CGGCGACGCTGAAATCACAATTGCATGGTTGTGCGTGGCATAACCCCCGTTAGCAAAGAGCAAAGCGGTGCCGCGTTCCTGACGCAGCGTATCCACCATAGATCCAATTGCATGGCTCATATAGTTGCCAATCGGGCCGCCGCCAAAGGTCAGCCCGCCAAAGGCGGTGATTGATTTGTCGAGTGGCCAATCAAGCACACGTCGCGCCATTTTCGGAATGCACGGAAAGCAGGAATAAAGCTCAACATGATCGAGATCGGTGCTGGTCAGGCCGTTTCGCTGTAGCGTTTTTTGCAAGGTAACGATCATGCCCGCCGAACGGTCATAGCGGTCGCGCTTGAGGATTGAATGCGTTTCATGTGCCGCCGCGCCCTGCCCGACATAGATGATGCGCTCTTCTGCAATGCCCGCAGCGCGGGCGCGGGCAAGGCTCGTCACGATAAATCCAGCGCCTTGATTAACACTTGAATTGGCAACCATCCGCTTGAGATAGGGATAGGCAATTGGGCGATTGTCGTCATTTGATGCGGTAATCTCCTCTGGCGATAACGCCTTGCGCAGCCATGCCGTCTCATTAGCCGCCGCAACCGCCGACATGCCCGCCCAAAGCACACCCGTTTCGCCCTGCGCCTCGGCAAAACTCTGCCCCCACGCCGCACGGGTCGCATTTTCATACAGCGGATAAAGGTCGGTCGGCGCAACAAGGCCGTGCCGCGCCATCAGCGATTGTGCCCCGCTGTTCGCGACATCGCGGAGCGCATCCTTCTTTTCGCCAGTCGCTACTTTAGCGCGTTGCGCCGCCGTTCGCAGTGCTTCAGCGCCAACAATCGCCGCAACCTGAATTTCACCAGCGCCAATGCGGTTGGCGGCTTCGTTGAGCAATTGTACCGGGCTTTCACCCGTTGGCCACGGCGTTTGCTCAATATGCGCGGGCGTAATCCCGAAATGCGCAGCGAGGCTTTCCGCGCAATTTCCAAGGCCCGGAAAGCTAATCTGGTTGACCACGGCTAGGCTATCAAGCGCGGCGATCCAACCACCCCCCGCATCGGCATCAGCGTTTTCAAGCGCACCAATCATCAACGCGAGCGAGTCATCCACGCACTCACGGTCATTGATCTGTCCCGTACCGATGATAACGGGAATGCGCGTTGGATCGAGTGTCATCAGATTTCCAATTTTGTGATCGAACAGGATTTGGTGAGGCCAAGCCCGCGTTTCATCGCGGGATAAGCGCGCACAATTGCCGCCGTCATCGCGAGTTCAAGGCGAGTGGTGCGGCCATATTTGGCCTCGATAGCATCGCCAAGCGCGAACGCATCGGGTGACTGTGTCGCAATCGCTTGCCCAAAATCAAACGCCATTTTGAGATCGCCTTCAGGAGGATTGCCCGCCAGCGCCGCGTTCACAACGTCGCGTGACAGCTTATGCTCAAGCGCGCCACGGGCCGCCGTCAATGCACATGGCCCGCAATCCTCAACCAAAGTCGCACCAATCCGCGCCATGTGAAACAGGTCTATCGGTGCTTCATGGCGATGCATCGACGCAGGCATGAAATGGGTGAATTTCTCGTAGGCATGGCCGGGAGCGGCCGCAATTTCATGCATATATTCAGATTCATCGGGCGACATCTTGTCCGTGATCGCCAGAAAAACACGTTTGGGTACACCCGCCGGAACAATCTTCTGCGCGCCGAACAATATGCCGAGCGCAATCCACACCATGAGCGGCGGCCCGAGTACGCCCGGCGCATCTTTCCAGAAAACATCCTGCGCGCAAATGCCCGTCAGCACTTCATAAATATGGAGTACACCGTGCGCTGCAAGAAACAGGCTCCCCGCGAGCGCCGCCATCCACCGTCCCGACGGATACCAAGCAGCATAGCTGAGCATCACGCCGCTTCCGATAAAGGCGATCCCAATATCGCGGATGAAATGTTGGTTGGGCGGCCCGGTGAATTTGACCGTCCCCACCGCCTGATACCAGCCATAAGGATCCCACAGCATAAACGCCCCATTGAACAGAGCGAACAGCGCCGCAATCGCGATCAAGACTTGCGCAATGCGGTCGAGC
Source organism: Sphingomonadales bacterium (assembly GCA_043728175.1). Classification (GTDB taxonomy): domain Bacteria; phylum Pseudomonadota; class Alphaproteobacteria; order Sphingomonadales; family Sphingomonadaceae; genus Aquisediminimonas. Next base: position 1,531 of record JAYTMV010000297.1, on the reverse strand, counting down.
ATGTCGGGCTTGTGCATGGGTGGCCTGCCTTTCTTTAGCTACAACTGGATTTGAACGCCTTACACTCTTTCGCGCGAAAGCGGTTGATGAGCCCTTGAACCTGTGGCGCATCGCCTGACCAGTCGGCCTCGCTGCACAACAGTTCCTTGTGGTCGTTCAAATGATCGGCCATTGTCATTTCCCAGTCTGGCAATGCTGTCAGCACCTGTTCGCTGGTGTAGAGCATATATTGGACGTAATTTTCATAAGCCGCCTCATCCGCGCTTCCGCGAAGCGCACAATAATCAGGGGCTGCGAATTTGGGCTGACTGATCGAGATGTTGAGAAACTCACGGTAAATATCGCGCGCTGATTGCTCACGCTGCATCTGCGCAGACGCGTTGAGCTGAACCCTGATCCCGACGATACCGCCAACCACGGCAACCAGTGCGCCAATCGCCGAGAGCGCCTGAAGCGCTGGGGCGTATTTTTCGAGCCATCTGATCATCGCACTTACGCCCTCCCCGCTTTTGGCTGTTGCTGTGTCGCGCAGTGGATGCCGCCGCCTGATTCGCCAATCGGATCAATATTGAGCATTTCCACGGTGCGTCCCGGATAAAGCGATTGCAGCAGGTCACGCGCCTTGCCATCGGCCTGCGCGTCGCCAAATTGTGCAGCGATTACCGCGCCGTTGCAGACGTAATAGTTAACGTAGCTCGCCACGAAATCGGGCAAGTTGCTGCGAATATCGACTGGATCATCAAGCCGGATAATCTCCAGCTTGCGCCCCTGAGCGTCAGTTGCGTTTTGCAGAATTTTGAGCGTTTCATGGCCAGAAACCGACCACGGATCCTCAGCATCAATCGTCGCGCCAAGCTGGATCAGCACCCTCCCCGGCGACACAAACCGCGCGAGCGCATCGATGTGATAGTCAGTGATGTCCTTGCCCTTCACGCCGGGTGCCCAGATCATCTTTTTCCCGCCAAGCGCTGACAGCAACCGCTTACCAATCTCTGCTTCCGACACGCGGTTTCGGTTGCTATTAGCCCAGCAGCTTGCGTGCGCGAGGAGCGTCCCCGCGCCGTCATGCTCAACCCCGCCTTGCTCCCCAACAAGCCCGGTTTTGAGCAGCGGCAGCCCGAGCCGCTGTGCCACGCGCTCTGCAATCCGCGCGTCGTTACGGTGTGGCTGCTTCTTACCCCAGCCATTGAATTGAATATGCGCGATGGCGAGCGCGCCCGATTTATCGCGGACAAAGGTCGGCCCGGAATCGCGGCACCAGAGATCATCGGTTGGGATGTTCCATATCTCAACCCCGCGCCCAAGTTGTGCGCGTGCGGCAGGGGCACTCCGATCATCGACCATCATCGCGACGGGCTCATATTTGCTGATCGTGTTGGCAATCAATGCGATGCTCGCCTGAACTTTGGCAAGCGAAGGCGGGTCATAGACCGACAGGCTAACCGGCCACTGCATCAGAGTGCGCTCATGCGGTTCGGACTCGAGCGGCATTTCAAATCCGCGCGCGGCGATGGGATCAATGGCCTGGCCG
>JAYTMV010000296.1:0-10900 GCA_043728175.1 Sphingomonadales bacterium | reverse complement strand
GCGGCATGTTTGCGCTGAAATGATCAAGCAGCACTGAGACAACATCTGACTTGAGATCAGCCCAGTTGGTTCCCGGCCCGGCGGTTACCGAGACGAAGCTATGGCCAAAGAATACGCCCTCAACATCGCCCAATGTAAACAGCGCCTCGGCGAGCGGCGAGGCGACCGCCTCTTCAGGGCTGGCAAAGTCACGCGTACCAACCTCCATCACTGTACGACCGGGCAGGAATTTGAGCGTTGACGGGTTCGGCGTCGTTTCAATATTGATCATCATAGCAAATGCTATGTGGGGTATTGGCGGGCCGGGATCAAGCGGACATTATATTCGGGGTTTAGCGGGGTTTCAATTTTCGTTAGTTTTCTCACGAAGTTGACACTGAATCGGTATATTTTTCTGACCTTTATGAAGGGGCTGGAATGATGAAAAGAGTGGACGGGGTGAGGGTGGATTTCATTGGTGGAATGAAGCAGAAAGGCGTTGTGTAGGAAAGGGTTTTTTGGGCGGCGCGCGTGGTGGGCGCAAGTGGGGAGGCTGCTGTTCAATGGCGAGGCCTGCTATGTCTAAACCTGACACGGATTTAGTCGTTCGCCGATCTGTTGGCAATTGTAAGCAGACATTACAAAAATAGCTCCGTGGCGTGAGAATTCTGTGGAAATGAAAGGTTTACAGACAGTCTGCTTTCAGAGCCGAAACCGATAGGTGCGGGCCTGAACAATCAGATGAGAGAATATTGAGGGTGGTTCAGCGCCGCGATTTTTGACGACAGTGCCATTTTTCGTTCGGCTTTGGCCTTCGCAACGTCGGACATATTGTCGAGAAGCCGTTCGAGCGAGAGACCGTCGGCCACGGTCACGAAAGCTTTAGCCTTGTTGACGAAGACCACAGATTTTTTCTTTTCTTTCAATAGCTCGATTACGTTGCTCAATGTGCCAGTACTTTTTGCATCCCATATCATCAGCCCGTAATTGGCTGCCTCAGCCATTTTAATATCCTTTGCGGTAAAATACCCACGAGTGCCAGGAGTTGCATCAGGATAGACATGCTCCACAACCCAATCGCCTACGTTGTTTCGGGGTCGATCCCCGCTGCAATAGACCGTAACGCGCTCAGCGTTGATGCTTGCGAGGTGCTGTTGAATCGAAGTGTCAGCGCCATCGGCATCGCCCACCGCGACGGAAAGCCCCGCGCCAACCGCATTAGAGATCCTCTCTTTCACGCGCGGATCGAGGCGGCTAATCGCTATTGAGCCGGCAATGAAAACCGTTTCCATCTCTGTCACCATGAACAAGTTGCCACAAATACCTGACCTATCTTTGCATATGTGCGGAGAACCGTGCAAGCGGCTTCCGCAGAAGCTCCGGTGTCATATTTATCATCGACCAATAGCGCCCCCCATCTCCCGTTATTGGTGATAAACGCCTCATTGAGCGCAAATCGCTCCGCTAGCGCCGTGACCTTCTCCTCTTTGGTTCCGAGGTTTTTGATTTCTGGTGAACCCGGTGGAGGCGGATTCTTAATCAGAAGTCCGGGCGCGTACAGCGCGCCAGTCAACTTGCCGAGCCTCTCCGCGATTTCGTGCACAGGCTGGCGTTTGCGCTGCTTGGTCGCTGGCATCGGAACGACAATCCCAAATTTTCCGATGGCCGGAACAATATGATCGAACATCGCTTGCGCCAATGGCTCGACTTGGTTGAAGTCGTTTTGATACTTGAGCTGGTATATAGCCTCGCCCGGTTGAGATCGCGTAGTATCAAACTGCATGTGGCCAAATTGGTTGGCACCGATCGGGACACTTTGCAGAACGTGTTTATGCAGCGCGAACCCACGATTCCAATTTCCATGCAATTCGTGCAGATTTACTTCCACGAGTTCCTCCTATTGTAGTAAGAGGTAGTGACGGGACAGCGATAGGGCAAGTGCAGATCACTGCGAATCACATCAGAAAGGACGGTAGCTTTTTAGTGAGCAGCAGAGTATCTCGAACGTCGGGAATTTAGGCGAAAACTGCCCATAAAGTTGCATTCAGACGAAGGACGGTTTTCAAGTTTTCCATCATAAAAGTAGACAGTCAGCACCCCACCCCCACCAAGGCTTTCAGGCGTCGCAAACTTTTCGTCTTCCTTCTGGAGGTATCGCCCCGTCCGTGACAGCCGATTGTGAACGCGAAGTATAGATGACCAATCCCCCTCAGTGCACAAACCGCGCCACAACATCACGGTAACTCCGCGACACCTTCACCTGCGCGCCGGAATTGAGCACCAGAAAACATTCGCCGTTGGTGTGTGGCTTCACTTGTTTAACAAGGTCAAGGTTGACGATGGTTGAGCGGTGGACGCGCTGGAATTTGCGGGGGTCAAGGCGCTTTTCCAAATCCTTCATTGTTTCGCGCAGCACCAGCGTTTCGCCGCCGGTATAGATGCACATATAATCGCCCGCCGCATCGATCCGTTCGATACTGTCGACCTCAACGCGGAAAATCTGGCCCTGATCCTTGATGTTGATCAGTTTTTCAAAGCGGTTGGCCATTGGCGTATCGCTGCTGTCGACAAATTCTTCATGCGCTTCGGGGGCGTGTTCGGCGAGTGCTTCTTTGAGGCGTTCGGCCTCTTCGCTGCCTTTGCGTTCGGTGAGGCGTTGACGCACGCGGTCAAGCGTATCGGCAAGCCGCTCTGGCTCGACAGGTTTCATCAGATAGTCGGTCGCCTGCGCTTCAAATGCGCGGATTGCATGATCGCTGTACGCGGTCACGAATACGAACAGCGGCGGCTCAACCTCGATCAGGCCCGACACCACTGAAAAGCCATCAAATCCGGGCATCTGGATATCTAGGAAAACGAGGTCGGGCTTGTGCGTCTTGATCGCGCGGATGGCTTCGCGGCCATTGAGGCAGGTTTCGATAATCTCAACATCGGGATGCTCTTCAAGGCGAAGCTGCAAACCTTGAATGGCGAGTTTTTCATCGTCGACGAGAATGGTTCTGATGCTCATGCGGCCTCCTGCTCACGGTAGGGAATGTCGATAGTCACTGAAAAGCCACTGCTTGTCTGATCATTGATTTCAATGCTTTGATCCTCACCATAAGCCTGCACCAGTCGCTCGCGAATGTTAGCAAGGCCAACACCCGTCGAGTCATTCGGACGCAATGCGCCTTCGATCAACCCTCCCCCTGTATCCGAAACGACGATATGAACACGCCCGCCGATGAGCCGAGCCTGAACGTCGATATCTGCGCCCTCTTCGCGCGGCGTCACCGCATATTTGATTGCATTTTCAACCAGCGGTTGCAGCAGCAGCGATGGCAGTCGCGCTTTGACCACCGCTGGATCAATCGTGAAATTGGGCCGCAGCCGATCCTCGAATCGCATTTTTTCAATTTCAAGATAGAGTTTGAGCGTCTCGACCTCCTGCGCGAGTGTCACCTGCGCGGTTGGTTCATAGACGAGAGTATAGCGCAGGAATGACGACAGCCGCGACAGCATCGCGTTGGCTCGTTCGGTCTGTTTGAGCAGCACCAGCGTCGAGATGGAATTGAGCGTGTTGAACAGAAAATGTGGATTAAGCTGATAGCGCAGCATCGCAAGCTGGGCCGAGGTTGCCTGACTTTCAAGCGCGATCATCTGATCTGCCTGCTGCTCAACGATCAAGTAGAAATTGATCCCGTAATAAAGCGCCGACCATGCCCCGAGCAGAAGTGCATTGATGGTGATTGATCCGATAAAAAGCCCGCCATCAAAGCCAGCCCCTTCGCGGTTCACCATGTTATACATCCAGGTGTCAATTGCTGAATATCCCGCCACCGCGATCACGATCACCGCGACTGAGCCGCTCCAAGTTACAATCGGCCTGCGGCTGATCAGCCAGCGGAACACTGCACCGAGGACGAGCGTGATTGAGTATCCCGCTGCTGCAGAAACAAGCACTGGAATAAAGAACGAAATGCTCATCCCGTTGCCGATGCCACTGGCGATTCGCAGCAGCAGGTAAAATGTCCAGCCAACCGATTGTAGCGTCCAAAACGCACGGTTCTTGTCATCAAAGAAGGGTTGGGAGCGGAGCCCGAGCAATGCCATGCCTCCCCGTAGCGCAAATTTGCAGTGGATTGAAGCCATAGCATTTGCAGGCTATCACCTACGCATCACAAGGAGTTGGGAAATGACCGATATGAATGCGCCGCGCGCTGAGTTTCATGACATGGCGCAGAGCACCCAATCTGATTGGGCCATCATCATGGACAACGCCAAGGATTTTGCCCCGCAAGGCGGCAAGCGCGTGCTTGAGCATTTGAAATTGCTCGACGGGGATTTTGGTGGCTTTGCGGTTGATCGCCTCACCCACTGTCGCCAGACGGCGACGCGCGCGCACCGCGATGGGCGCAGTGAAGAGTATGTCGTGATGGCGCTGCTCCATGATATTGGCGATACGCTCGGCGCGTTCAACCATCCCGATATTGCCGCTGCAATTCTTAAGCCCTTCGTCAGCGATGAACTGCACTGGATCACGCAGCATCACGGGATTTTCCAAGGCTATAATTTTTTCCACCACATCGGCCTTGATCGCAATATGCGCGATAATTTTACGGCCCATCCGCATGCAGCGGCGTGCGCCGAATTCATCGACAAATATGATTGCCCCGCGTTTGACCCGAATTATGATAGCGCGCCGCTCGAATTTTTTGAGCCGATGGTGATGACGCTGTTCGCCCGGCCGATGAACAGCATTTACAAACGCGCGGTGGATTAACAAAAAACCGCCGCCCTTCGGTGCGAAGGACGGCGGTTTTTTTAACAGCGTTACGTGTGATTAGAATTCAAACTTTGCCCCGACGCGCAAAGTCCAGAGTGAAATCCGCGTCTGGTTGATAATCTGCGGGTTTTGGAAGTTTGAGTAAAGATAACGCGCGCAATTCCCTGCTACCAGCGGGGTTGCACAAGATACGTTCACAACTGGTGCCAATTGCGGGAACGCGACCTGACGGAGCGAACCCAAATCCTTATCAATAAAGTTCAGGACGTTTTCCATATCGGCGAACAGCTTGATCCGGCTTTTACCAATGAAGGTTGGGATTTCCTGATCAACGTGCAAATCGATCTTGAAGAATGACGGTGAACGCTCGCTATTCTTCTTGATGATCGCACCTTGCTTCAGCTTGTTATCCTGAACAAAAGTTTGGAACGCGGCAAATGTCGTCGGACTGTCATATGACACTAACGCATCAGCCGTGATGCTTGACACGTTTGGAACATAAAGCAGGAAGCGGTTGTTCTGACCAAGGACGCCAAACACGTTCCCACGACCCGTTGATAGAGTGCTCGCATTATCAGCGAAGGTCAGGCTGTAGGGACGGCCCGATCGCTTTTCGCCGAACAGGCTGAAACGTGTCTTGTAATCGCCGAAAAAGGCCTTGTCATAATCAATACCGAACTTGATTGCGTTGCGAATTTGATAAACCGACGTGCCAAGCACACCGCGATTGGGATCAAGTACAGCCTGCTGATTATAGTTTGAGTTGGCCGTCGATGATCCAGATGGGTTCACATCGCGGATATCTTGGAAGGTGTAGCTGATATTCGCCGAAAGTCCGAAATCCCATGATTTCGATGCGCGACCTACGAGGATAATACCGCGACCCTTTTTGGCATTGGTCAGAAGCAAATCTTGGTTTGCCGTCGCAACGCCGCCAAGTGGGCCGTAACGTGGGCGACCATCAGGTGCGGTGCCAATTTGGACTGTACGCAAATCGGTATAATCAGTGACATTGTTTGCTGCCGAGAACAGGAAGTCAGCCCCAAAATTCCAACCATCGCCAAGCGAACCAAAATCAGCCTCATAATCGGCTGAAAGGCTCGCCTTCCACTGCGACGCGAGCTTATAATCTTGGGCAAGCGTGTTGACGTTGGCGAGTGCGAGTGCGCCTGTATTTGTACGAATAAACGACGTTACGGCGGGGTCAAATGTCCGACCGTTCACATTGTTGAGCGCCTGATCGCACAGCGTTGCTGGGGTGACGCTACATGTCACCGCCCCAGTCGTCTGATTGATGTTTCTTTGGAAGGTCACTTGGTTTGCAAAAACGCCGGTGTTTGAGAAGCTGTTTGAAAGCAGAACGTCGGGCGTGCCGCCGCCGAATAAGCCAGCACCACCGCGAATTTTGAGGCGGTCAGTCGCTTCATATGTAAAGCCGAGGCGCGGCTGGATCGATGTTAAACCCTTGAAGGTTTTAGTATTCGCAAAACCATAACGGCGCACAAAGTTATTATTAAGGGCAGGCGTTGAGTCTGAGTCATACAGCTCACTCCGCACGCCGAAAGTGAAGTTGAGCTTGTCAGTGACGTCCCAGCTATCTTGCAGTGCAAACAGGTAGGACGAATAATTATAAATCGCGGTGACATCGTCGAGATTGCCCGAAACTGAACCTGCAAGAACCAAAGATCCTGCGCGACCGGCCTGGAAATCAGCGATTGAGTCAAAGAAGAAGGTGCCAAGCGCGTTCTGCAGGAACAGGTTGTTCACGCTGAAACGGTTATACCCAATCAGCGCCTTGATTGAGTGATCGCCCGCTGTGTAACGCAGCGTGAGATCACCACCGTAATTCTCTGTGCTGAGTGAGTTTGCCTGCCGCGAAACATCCGCCCCGAAAACAACGCGTGCACTGCCGGGGTTTGCGGCATTGCCTTGGCGGCACTGGTTAGGATTGTCTTCGCGGATCGTTGTTGTCGTGGCAATATCGGCTGGATTCACAAGATCGGTGCAGACGGTAAACTGGCCAATGGTGCGGCCGCCAAATGGGTCTTGTCCGCGATCGGTCTTGCGGTAATTAAGCCGAATTTCGCTCGAAAAATTATCCGACCAATCCGAATTAAGTGCGATAACGCCCGAGTTTACTTTTTCCGTCAGCAAATATGCGTTTGAAAGAAGGCCAAGCCCCGGCGATGTAGTTGAAACAGAACCGTTTTGTTCGTTACCAACCGTACCCTTGTTGTAAATGTAGGTGGCAGACAACCGCTGAGTATCCGACAAGTTAAAATCGAATTTAGCCGAATATTTTTCGTCAGTTTCTTTGACGCTCCGATAAACGCCAAGCGTGTCATAGGAAAAACGCGATTGCGCAATCGCGCTGACGTTATCAACCTGCGCCTGTGTTAAATTCGGAATCGGGCTTGGCGCACCAGCTAGGCCGAATTGGGGCGGCTGAACTTCATCAAGACGTTCGTATGAGAATGCAAAGAACAGCTTGTCCTTGATCAGCGGGCCTGAATAAAAACCACCATAATTCTTGCTTTTGAAATTAAGATTTACGCGAGTCGCTTTGCTGCGATCACCCGTGATGCTATCATCAGAATAAGTGTAAAATGCTGAACCTTTTACCTTGTTGCCACCCGAACGCAGCACGACATTGATCGCGCCGCCTTGGAAATCGCCTTCGGCAACATCGACTGGAGCAATCTTAACCGAAAGCTGTTCAATTGCATCAAGCGATACCGGGCCACGCGCAGTTGGAAGGCCACCATTGTTAAGGCCGAAGTTGTCCGAGAAGCGAACACCGTCAACCGAGAAGCGATTGAGACGACCGTTTTGCCCGGCGATTTCAATCGCGCGGCGATTTGACTGGTCAATTGTGACAAAGGGATCGCGACGGGTAATGTCACGAATGTCACGTGATACCGAAGCAACGCCGTTAATATCTTCGCGGTCAAATGAGGTGATCGGCCCGGTTGAAACAACCTTGGCAGCTGAGCTTGAGGCAGTCACAACAATATCAGCGGCTTGGCTGGCAAGTTCAAACGGCAGGCGGAGCGGCTGACCAGCGGTCAGGCTAATATCGCTCACGCTGCTGTCGCCGTAGCCACTGGCCTCAACTTTGACGGTGAATGGCCCGCCAATACGAAGACCCGAAGCATTAAAACCGCCGTCATTTCCGGTTGTGACTGAAGAAACTGTGCCCGATGGTTCATGCGTGATCGTGACAGTAGCACCCGCGACAGGAGTCCCACCCGATGACACAACACCGCGAATCGTTGACGTTGTTTCCTGGGCATATGCTGCAACTGGCGCGATGAGCGCGGCAACCGCTGCGCCGGCGTATAGATAATTTCTCATGGTAAAAACCCCTTAACAGGCGAATCAGTATCTTCTGGCTGATCGCATTCCCTTTCTCGCCCATATATTGCGGCTTTGTGACAGGCGAGTCGCAATTGGTAGATATCCACAGCTTGATTATTGTGCGTTGCAAAAAAGCAACGGTTACACGGTCTATGGTAAGCCTGATCTGCCGATGGGGGGTTGAGCAATAATATTACAGCGCGCATTATAAGACGCAACAACGATGCCGTATGAATATGCGGCGCAAATTTGCAGGTAGAACATAGACATGACGGTGACCAAAACACCCAATAACACGGCACATATCACCCGGATTGCCAAGGCGCTGGCGAGCGACAGCCTGCCCGGAGAGTTGCACGATTTTGGCCCCAAGGCACGGGGTGCGGCAGCGGAGTTCGTGCTGACTGCGTTGCAACAGCGTAAATCGGGCAAAACCAGCATCGCTATGGATACGCTCGTCAATGAGAGTGGTCAGCGACAGATGCGACTCGCGGTCATCAATGCTGACATGCCGTTTCTGGTTGATTCGGTTGCGGCGGTAGTGGCGTCGCATGGAATCGTGATTGATCGGCTGCTTCACCCGATCATGGCGGTTGTCCGTGACGGGGGGGGGCTGCTCACTGACATTGCGCAATCAGGTGCAAAAGGCAGCAAGCCTGAGTCAGTCATTTATATTGAGACTGAGCGCGCTGACGCAAAAACACGCGCGGAAATCCGCGAGATGATCAACGCAAACATGATTGATGTCCGCCATTCGGTGAATGACTGGGAAACGCTGACGAGCAAGATGAAAGCCGAAGCAGCGGCAATGGCTGATCCAACCGACGCGGCGTTGCTCAATTGGTTTGCGGGCAACCGCTTCACCTTGCTGGGCCACGTTGAATTTGATCCAAAGGGTAATGTGAGCCACGCCATCGGGATTGCCCGGACACGCGCCGAAAGCCTGTTGTCGCAACCCGCAAGAGCGCGTGCGATCGAATGGTTTGAGGCGGGCAACAGCGCGATGCTGGTCGTAAAATCGAATCTGCTTTCCCCCGTCCACCGCCGGGTTCCGCTAGACCTGATCATCGCGCCGCGCCGCGATGGAGGCAAGGTCACCGGGCTTTCGATCCACGCGGGTTTGTGGACAAGTGCCGCGCTTGGCACGCCGCCCCAAGATGTGCCCTTTCTGCGTGATCGTCTCGCCGCACTTCAGGCAAAATATAAATTTGATCCCTCGGGCCATGCGGGCAAGGCGCTGGGCCATGCGCTGGCGACGTTGCCGCGTGACATTTTGGTGAGCATTAGTGCGGATGATCTGGAAACGCTGACGTTGACGGCCATGTCGATCGCGGATCGGCCGCGGCCAAAGCTTGAACTGGTTGGTGCCCCGCTTGACCGCCATTTGTTTGGCTTTGTCTGGCTGCCGCGTGATGAATTGACGACAGCGCGCCGCGTAGCAATTGGCGATATGCTCGCAGGCGCAGCTTCGGCACGGCTGTTAAGCTGGTCGATCGAACTCGGCGACGGCGAAGTCGCGTTGCTGCGTTATACACTTGATGTTCGAGAGGGCGGCATCATCCCGGCAACCGCACCGCTCAATCAACGGATTGAGGCGATGGTGCGCGGTTGGCAACCAGCGGTTGAGGCAAGTCTGGCAGCTATTGGCGACCGGGGTCAGGCGGCACGGCTGGCGCTGCGCTATGCCGGCGCATTCCCAACGGGATATCGCACTGGCGCAGGTGCTGATGAGGCAGCGCTCGATATTGTTGGGCTCCATGCATTGGCGAACGAAACCAGTCGCAATGTCCGTTTTTATCGCAATGTTGATGATGCACCCGCACAACTGCGAATGAAGCTTTATAGTCTTGGCGCAGTAGCACTGTCTGACGCCGTGCCAGCGCTCGAAAATTTTGGTTTCCGCGTGATTGAGGAGCTTTCAACGCCGGTTGGTGGTGGAACACTCGGCCATATTCAGAAATTTGTGCTTGAAGCGCCGGTGGGCAGCAATGCTGCAACAATCGTTACGGCACCCGGCACTATTCAGCGTGCCATCGCGCGAGTCCTTGAGGGCGTGGCCGAGGATGACCGTTTTAACCAGTTGGTTGTCGAACTCGGCTTTGATCGCGGCGAAGTGACGCTATTTCGCGCGCTCTTCCGTTACCTGCGCCAAACCGGGCTGGCTTACGGGCTTGTCACCGTTGTTGATGCGCTGCGCGGCGCGCCGACTGTGGCGCACGCGATTATTGGACTGTTCAACGCCCGGCATAATCCCGCGCAAAAAAAGGCTGCTGCCAAAGCCGCTGATGATGCCGATCAAGCCATCGCGCGCGGGCTGGCAAACGTCAAAGGCATTGATGAGGATCGCATCCTCCGCCTCTACCGCGCGGTCGTCAAAGCAACGCTGCGCACGAATGCGTTTGCGCCTGCTGCGCGTGAAGCGCTGGCGTTTAAGATTGACAGCGCTCTTGTTCCTGGCCTGCCTGCACCAAAGCCGTGGCGCGAAATTTTTGTCTATAGTCCGCGTGTTGAGGGCATCCACTTGCGCGCCGGGCCAATCGCGCGCGGCGGTCTGCGATGGTCGGATCGACGCGATGATTTTCGCACCGAAATCCTCGGGCTTATGAAGGCGCAGCGCGTCAAAAACGCTGTGATCGTGCCCACGGGCGCAAAGGGCGGCTTTTATCCCAAGGCATTGCCAAGCCCATCCAATCGTGAGGCTTGGCTTGCCGAGGGCACTGAATGTTACCGCATCTTCATCCGCACCTTGCTCTCGGTCACTGATAACATCGTTGAGGGCAGGGTGATCCATCCCGAGAG
>JAYTMV010000295.1:0-7714 GCA_043728175.1 Sphingomonadales bacterium | reverse complement strand
GCAGCGCTTTCGCTTGAGAAAAATCTGCCTGTGGCTTCTGGGATTGGCGGCGGTTCGGCTGATGCTGCGGCCGCACTACGGTTGCTTTGCAGGTTATGGAATATCGATAAAAGCGATCCAAAAATTCGTCATATTGCACAAAAACTCGGTGCAGACGTGCCCGCCTGCCTCGCGAGCGAAACGCTCTACGGTGACGGGAAGGGTGACGCTTTGACGTCAGTTTCAGTACCCGGATTGTCTGGTACGCCGTTGTTGCTGGTCAACCCCGGCATATCGCTCTCAACGGCACAAGTGTTTGCGCGGTGGGATGGGGTTGATCGCGGTGCGCTGAACCGTGAGAAGCCGTTTGACGGGCGCAATGATCTGACCGCCGCCGCGATTGCGCTCGTGCCTGAGATTGGCGCGCTGCTGGGGTATTTGGCGAGACAGTCCGGCGTAACGCTGGCGCGGATGTCAGGCTCTGGCGCGACATGCTTTGCGTTGTTTGAGAGTAGCGCTGCGCGTGATCGCGCCGCTGCGCTGGTGCAGCAGACAATGCCGCACGCATGGTGCCTGTCCACGGAGATCAAATGAATGGATATCCGCCCCGCCACGACTGCCGATATTCCAGCGCTCCACCGCCTCGTCGAGCGCGCCTATCGCGGCGATAGTGCCCGCAACGGCTGGACGCACGAGGCCGATTTGCTCGGCGGTCAGCGCACCGATGTCGAAGCACTGAGCGATATTATCGCTGATCCATTGCAGCGAATATTGCTTGCGATAGGTGTGGACGGCTTGGTTGGCTGTGTGCAAGTCAGTCAAAAAAATGCAGACACGGCCTATCTCGGGCTGCTTTCGGTCGATCCTGATGTTCAGGCTGGCGGATTGGGGAAAGCCTTAATCGACGCAGCCGAGCGTGCGGCGCAGATCGAATTCTCAGCCTCTAAAATGGAAATGACCGTCATCCGCCAGCGTGGCGAACTGATCGCTTATTATGAACGGCGCGGCTATGCGTTGACTGGCGAAGAACGACCATTTCCCCATGATGATGAACGCTTTGGCCTGCCGGTAACGCGCGATCTTTCATTCGTGGTGCTCGCGAAGGCGCTTTAACCCAAACGCCCCTCAATCAAATCAAGCGGCATCGCGCCGCCGCCAAGCACAATCCCATGGAAATTGCGCAGGTCGGCGCGCCGCCCAAGCTTTGCCTTATACGCTTCGCGCATTGCAAGCAGCCTGAGCTGGCCAAGCTTATAGCCAAGCGCCTGGCCCGGCCACGCCATATAACGCTCAATTTCGGCGGTCACGCGGCTCTGCGCTACGCCTGTAAAATCAAGCATTGTCTCAATCGCCTTTTCGCGGCTCCAGCGTTTGTGATGAAGCCCGGTATCGACCACTAGCCGCGTGGCGCGGAACAATTCATCCTGCAATCGCCCGAGATCGCCCAGTGGATCATCTTTATACGCGCCAAGCTCTGCCATCAGCTTCTCACCGTAGAGCGCCCACCCTTCCTGAAACGCGTTGAAGCTGGCGATACGGATGAGGAGCGGTGCCTCACCAAGTGCAGCGGCAATCGCGCCTTGGGTATGGTGCCCCGGAACACCTTCATGATAGCTGAGCGTCGGCAGACGGAAACGCGGCACCGCGCCCATATCGCGCAGGTTGATCCAGTACGTACCGGGACGGGTGCCATCAAGCGATGGGCCGTCATAATATCCACCCGGTGCGCTATCCTGCGTCGCCAAGGGCACACGCTTCACGACCAGCGATTGGCGCGGGATCGATGCTTTGGGCAGTAATTGCGGATAAAGCGCCTCTGACGCGCGCACCTTAGTGCGAACATAATCAAGCAGCTCAGTACGCCCCTTATCACTATCGGAAAACTGGTTGGCGGGATCTTTGGCAAGGGCTGCCATGCGCGCGCCGATACTGCCTTGGGTAAGGCCACGCTTGCTAAGCAGTGCGTTCACATCAGCGCTGATCCGCGTCGCCTCATCAAGGCCGATTTGATGGATTTCATCGGGCGAAAGCGGCGAATCGCCGAGCGCGCGGACATTGGCGGCGTAAAACGCATCACCCATCGGCTGTGCCCACACCCCTGCTTCACTGCGACCTTCGGGGATCAGCGCGGCAATCACCTCACGTAACTTGGCATAGGCGGGGCGGACGCGCTTTTGCAGGCTTGTTGTCGCGCGACGTAGTGCGGCCGTTTGCATCTGTTTAGACAGTCCAGCCTCACCCATCCGCCGCTGAAGTGCCTTGATCAGTGGATGATTTTCTACTTTCCCTTCGCCAAAACTATCAAGCACGGGCAGCGTTTTTTCGAGCAAAGCGCGCGGCGGGATGCAGCCTGCGGCTTTATCAGCGCGAATTTTTTCGATCACGCCGTCAAACGCGCGCGGGAAGCTGTCAAGCTTTTCGATCCAAGCATCGACGGCGGCGGCGCTTGCCAGCGATTGCTGCTCCATCATCACGTTGACACTGTCGATATGCGGCCCGGCAAGCTGGGTCACGATATAGGGATTATGCCCTGAAAAACTGAGCGGATTGACGCGGCCATAGGGGATCGCTGCTGAGCGCGTGCCATTTTCGAGGATCGCGCCAACGGTTGCCAGGCGAAGCGATGTCGTCGCGGTGCCCGCAAACTTGATCCGCGCCAGCAAATCGCGCCCGGCCTGCAATTCGGCGCGCAGTGCAGCCTCTCCATCTGGCGAATAATCATCAAGCGCGCGTGCGAGTGGCCCACCGTTCAGCGCGCCTGCCGTGCCATTATACACGGCAGTCTCGCGCAAATGGGTGAGCAGTTTTTCGGCAATCTGATCAATGATCCCCGTTGACGGATCAGGCGCAGCGCTTGGCGGAACTGCTCTGATGCGTGGTTTTGCGCGACCGCGACGCATTTTCTTGCGCGCCGCAAGTGCCGGCGCCGCCCATAGCGCCATCATGGCACCAACAATCACCCGCCGACTGATCTTCATTTCTTATGCTCCTGCTACATTCAAATGGTGACATTTTGCGGCGCAATCGGCAACAGGAGAATATGAGCGAGGCATGGCAGCGGATTGAAGGAGACCCGGAGCAGGGGTTGCTCATCATCGCCGATCATGCGTCGTGCCACGTTCCGCCTGATATTGATCTGCAAATTGATGCTGAATTGCTCGGCTCGCACATCGCGATTGACCTTGGTGTAGCAGAATTGGCGAAAGCGCTTGGGTTGCCCGCAATTCTTGGCGGGGTTTCGCGGCTCGTGGTTGATCTCAACCGCGAGGACGATGCGCCGCATATCATTCCGATTGCCAGTGATGGTCATGCGATCCCCGGCAATGCGATTGACCATGAGGCGCGAACGGCACGGATCACGCGGTTCTGGCATCCCTATCATGATCAGATTTCGCAAATGATCTCGGAATATAGCCCTAAACTGCTTATATCGTTGCATAGTTTTACGCCGCAGCTTGCCAGTGACCCTGAACAAAAGCGCCCGTGGGAGGTTGGCATCCTCTATAATGAGGATGACCGCGCCGCGCGGATCGCGATTCCGCTGCTCGAAGCGGCGGGCGTCATTGTCGGTGATCAACTGCCATATTCGGGCAAGCTGCTCAATGCGACGATGAACCGCCACGGTGAGGGCAGGGGCATTGCCTACCTCGGGATTGAAATGCGGCAAGACTTGATTGGCGACGCGGCAGGGGTGACACGTTGGGCAAATATGTTAGGGCCAATAATTAGGCGCTGCGGCGAAAGGACATAGCTGATTATGCGCGGGCTAGAACATTGGACGTTTGTGATCTTCGTCATCGTCGTGACGCTGGCATTCGGCTGGGTGATATCGCCGTTTTACGGTGCGATCCTCTGGGGCGTTGTCACCGCCATTATGTTTGCGCCGCTCAATCGTTGGTTTTTGGCGGCACTGCCGAGGCGACAGAATTCAGCGGCTTTGCTCACATTGCTCGCGATTATCGCGCTTGTGATTGTGCCCGCTGTCTTCATCGGAATTTCGCTCGCTGAAGAAGTCATCGGCCTTTATGCACGCGTTCGCGCCAACGAATTTGATTTCGCGCAAGTTTTTGCGCAGGTGCAAAGCCGACTGCCTTCATGGGCGGAGCGATTTCTTGATCGCGTTGGCTTCACCAACATCGATACAATCGCGCAAAAGCTTTCGGTTGGTTTTTCGACTGTTCTCAGGTTCCTTGCCCAACGCGTCGTCGATTTTGGGCAGCTTGCGGTTGCCTTCATGGCCGCACTTGGCGTGATGCTGTATCTCACTTTTTTCCTCCTGCGAGACGGCGATCATCTGTCAAAACGGATTGGCAGCCGAATACCGATGCACCTTGATATCAAGGTCGCGCTTGCCGAAAAATTCGCAACTGTCATCCGCGCCACGATCAAGGGCAGTGTTGTCGTGGCGATTGTTCAGGGCTTAATCGGTGGCATTTTATTCTGGATATTGGGTGTTCAGGCAGCGCTGCTTGGCGGCGTGGTGATGGGGTTCATGTCGCTGCTTCCGGCAATTGGAACGGGTTTAATCTGGGCACCCGTCGCGATTTATCTGCTTGCGACAGGTGCCGTTTGGCAAGGCGTTGTGCTCATTTTGTGCGGTGTTTTCATCATTGGGATGGTCGATAATGTACTCCGCCCGATCTTGGTTGGTAAAGAAACGCGGATGCCCGATTATATAGTGCTCATTTCTACGCTCGGCGGGCTTGGCATTTTTGGCATTAACGGCTTCATCCTTGGGCCAGTGATCGCCGCGCTGTTCATGGCAGCATGGGATATTTTTGGGCGCGCGAATGCGGCGGATGCGGTGAGTGATCAAAACGCCCTCGTTGCCGCAGATGAGAAGGCAAGAATTCATGACGCATAATTTTGATAAATCCAAACTCCCCAGTCGTCATGTCAGTGTAGGGCCGGAGCGCGCGCCGCATCGCAGCTATTATTATGCGATGGGGCTTACTGAGGAAGAAATTGCGCGGCCGTTCGTCGGCGTGGTGTCAGCGGGGAATGACTCGGCACCCTGCAATACAACGCTTGATCATCAGGCCGATATCGCACGCAAAGGCGTTGAGGCAGGCGGCGGGATGCCACGGCGGTTTAATACGATCACCGTGACTGACGGCATCGCGATGGGCCATCAAGGGATGAAAAGCTCGCTTGTGTCGCGTGAAGTGATCGCGGATTCGGTTGAGCTTTCGGTGCGCGGGCACTGTTATGATGCGCTGGTTGGCTTTGCAGGCTGTGATAAGTCGCTTCCGGGCATGATGATGGCGATGCTGCGGCTCAACGTGCCGTCGATCTTTGTTTACGGCGGGTCGATCCTGCCGGGGCGGTATCAGGATAAAGATGTAACCGTTGTTGATGTTTTTGAAATCGTTGGGAAATATGCGGCGGGCGCGTGTCCGCTGTCGGAAGTTCACGCGCTGGAAAAAGTGGCGTGCCCCGGCCACGGCGCGTGCGGCGGGCAATATACCGCGAATACGATGGCCTGTGTTGCTGAGGCGATTGGGCTGTCGTTGCCCAATTCCAACATGGCGCCTGCGCCCTACACAACGCGCGATCAGATTGCCCATGCGGCGGGTGCGCAGGTGATGGAATTGCTTGCGCGCAATTTGCGGCCGCGCGACATTTGTACGCGTGAAGCCTTTGAAAATGCAGCGAGAATTGTTGCCGCAACGGGCGGTTCAACCAATGGCGCGCTCCATCTGCCAGCGATGGCGCATGAGGCGGGAATTTCGTTTGATCTGTTTGACGTTGCTGAGGTTTTCAAGACAACGCCCTACATGGCTGATCTTAAGCCCGGCGGTAATTATGTCGCGAAGGACATGTATGAAGCGGGCGGCGTCTATATGCTGATGAAGTCGCTGCTGTCCGAAGGATTGCTCAATGGTGACTGTATGACAGTGTCAGGCCGGACGCTGGCCGAGAATATTGATGAGATTACGTGGAATCCCGATCAGAAGGTCATTCATCCTGCAACCAAGCCGCTCTCGCCCACCGGCGGCGTAGTCGTCTTGCGTGGTACGCTTGCCCCTGAAGGTGCGATTGTGAAGGTCGCGGGAATGACGCGGCTTGAATTTACTGGCCCTGCGCAAGTGTTTGACTGCGAAGAGGATGCTTTTGCAGCGGTTGAGGCGCGGGCGATCCGTGAAGGTTCGGTCGTCGTCATCCGTTATGAAGGGCCAAAGGGCGGCCCCGGAATGCGCGAGATGCTCTCGACGACCGCCGCGCTCTACGGGCTTGGCATGGGTGAAAAAGTCGCGCTGATCACTGACGGGCGTTTTTCGGGTGCAACCCGAGGCTTTTGCATAGGTCATGTTGGGCCAGAGGCGGCCGAGGGCGGGCCGATTGCACTGATCGAGGAAGGCGACGAAATCTGCATTGACGCGACCAAGGGCATGATTGATTTGAACGTCCCTGCTGACGTCCTCGCCGCGCGCTTGGCGGCTTGGAAACCGCGCATGAATGATTATCAATCAGGTGCGCTGTGGCGGTTTGCGCAAAATGTTGGCCCGGCATTTAAGGGTGCGGTAACGCATCCTGGTGCACAGCACGAACGCCATGTTTACGCGGATATCTAGTTTTGCGCTTGCGCTCCTCCTGATTGGTTGCGGGCAAAGCGAAAAGAGCAACGGCCCCGCGCCGCTTGTACCGCAAGGTGGCGCGTCGGTCGAAGCCCCAGTGGAACCTCCCAAAACCGTGTGCGCGGTTGACGGCGAACGCGAGCTTGCGCCCGTTTGTGACCGTGAACTGGTTGACGGCCTGCTCACGCTGCGACACCCAAGTGGGGGATTCCGGCGGCTACAGGTGGTAACGGACGGACGCGGCGTAATTTCTGCTGACGGTGCGGAGCCTGCTAAGGTTGCAACGGTCGGGACAAGCCTTATCGAAGTCAGCGTTGGCGAAGATCGTTACCGCCTGCCAGCGCTGGTGCAGCGTTAGGCAACTAGCGAATGGCCCGTGATCGCCAAAATGTGATCAAGCACCGCCTGATCAAGCAGCTTTGAAAATGCGCAACCAACTTGGCATCCGTTGTTCCAAGCGACTTCGGATTGTAGTGAACCCAGGCCGGGCAGGGTGAGCCAACACATCGCGGGCGGCCTCGCGCCGCTGGTTAACTCACAGCGAAAGCCAGCGACCGACAGATCAGTGACCAACACTGTGAAGGGCTGCGCGCCGGAATAGCGCAGCTTTGCCTTGATCCGTAGAGGAATGCGCGGCGCGCAGCGGTCTTCTAGGCTGGCTAGTTTATATGGATGAAACAACGCTTCATACAAGCTCATGGGGGGCTCCTGCGGCTGACAGCCAGGAAGATCGGCCCTTGATGCTAACCAGTCCTTGAAGGACGCTGTTCACCCCGTTTTAACCATGAACGACTCAATCAATCCGTTCGCGGTGGCCGTTATCGAAACCTTCGCTGACAAGAGCCGCAATCCGCGCGCCGACAACTATTGCAGATTTTAGCGCCTTGGCATCTTCACCCGGAAAAGCTTGCGCACGCATTTGTGTAGCCGTAGCGCCGGGATCAACAATCGCTACCTTCACCCGGCCAATATTGCGATATTCCTCGCTATACGCGCCGAGCAGAGTTTCAAACGCAGCCTTGCTTGCGCCGTATGCACCCCAATAGGCGCGCGGCGTCTGGCCTACGCTTGACGTCAGCCCGATGACTTGGCCGGCCTCAGCAGAGCGCAACATCGGGTTGAAGGCCGCTATCAGTGCCTGTTGTGCCGTCAAATTG
>JAYTMV010000294.1:0-5639 GCA_043728175.1 Sphingomonadales bacterium | reverse complement strand
GCCAATGAAATCGCCCTTCAGATTGAACATTGCACGTCTGATTTATTCTCAAAAGTGCAAGGGTCAGGGTGCCAATCACCTGATCCAATTTTCATCCTTGGTTTGCCGCGCGCGGGTTCGACGCTGCTTGAGCAGATCCTTGCTTCGCACAGCCAAGTCGAGGGCACCATGGAATTACCTAACATTCTTGCGTTGGCGCACCGGCTCGATGGTCTCAGGCGAGTGGATGACGAGGCGCACTATCCAGCGAACTTGGCCGAACTGAGCGTCGACTCACTGACCAAATTTGGCGAGGACTATCTCAGCGACACCAAAATCCACCGCAAACAGGGCACGCCCTATTTTATCGACAAGATGCCCAATAATTTCCGGCACATTGGCCTAATCCATATGATTCTGCCCAACGCAAAGATTATCGATGCGCGGCGCGGCGCGATGGGGTGCTGCTTCTCAGGCTTCAAGCAATTGTTCGCGGAAGGCCAGGAGTTCACCTACGGGCTGGAGGAAATCGGTCATTATTACGCAGACTATGTTGCGCTGATGGCGCATTGGGACAGGGTTTTGCCCGGCAAAATCCTGCGGGTGCGTTATGAGGATGTGGTAGCCGATCTGGACACGCAGGTTCGCAGACTGCTTGATTATTGTGGGCTCCCGTTTGAAGAGGCGTGTCTCAACTTCCATCAAAACGAACGCGCTGTACGCACCGCCAGTTCAGAACAAGTACGACAACCGATTTTCAAAAGCGGCGTTGATCAGTGGGAGAATTTCTCTCCTTACCTCGATCCGCTTCGCACGATATTAGGGCCAGAATTGGCCGCAACCTGAGGGGGAATGAACATGGCGAGTAGCGCACCAACCGGGCCAATTAACGCCGATCAGGTTTCGACACTGACACAGCGCTGGTATGTTCTTATCATCATGATGCTGGTTTATACGATCAGCATTGCCGACCGTTATGTGCTCTCCACATTGATTGGCCCGATTAGTAAGGAACTCAAATTAAGCGATAGCGGCGCGGCGTCGCTCGGCATTCCACTTGCGTTGTTCTACGTGGCAATGGGCATCCCCCTGTCGTGGTTGTGCGACCGTTCGAACCGCCGCAATCTGCTCGCCGTTTCGGTCGCAGTGTGGTCGTTCATGACGGCTATTACTGGCTTTACGCGCGGCTATGTCGATCTATTGCTGGCGCGGATCGGCGTTGGCATAGGCGAAGCTGGCGGAACACCGGCCTGTAATTCAATCATCGCCGATTATTTTCCCGCTGATCGCCGTTCAATGGCAATGACTATTTTCGCATTAGGAGCGCCCATCGGCGCGTGGTTGGGCTCCGACATCGCTGGCTATGTCTCAACACTTTACGGTTGGCGCGCTGCATTTCTGGTGCTTGGCGTTCCAGGCATCATTCTTGCCTTGATCATTATGTGGACAATCAAGGAGCCAACACGCGGTCGCCTTGACGCCGTAACCGAGGACAAAATCCCGACCGTGACGGAGACGCTAAAGTTCATCTGGTCACAAAAGGCAGCGGTTCATGCGATAACAGGCAGTGGCTTGTCGGCATTCTGGGGCTGGGGCTTGATGTGGTTCACGCCACTCTTCTTGCAACGGACTTACGGTTTGAATGAAGGCGAAGCGGGCAGCCTGCTCGGCCTAATCTACCTTGTCGGCGGGATTGGCGCGTCGCTGATCACAGCCTGGATCGTCGCACGCCCAGCCTATACTGACCCTCGCAAGATTGCACGACTGCTGGCGGTCGTGACGGCACTGGGGACGGTTCCGTCCTTCCTCGCCTATTACACCCAAGAACTCTGGATTGCGAAACTCATGTGGTGGCTGTTTATCCCCGCCATCTATTTTTACATCGGCCCCGCCTTTGCGCTGTGCCAAAATCTTGCTGCGCCTAAAATGCGCGCAATGGCCGTTGCGATTGCGCTGGTCATCGCCAATGTCCTTAATCTGATCATCGCCCCAGCGATTGTCGGAGGATTGAGCGATATGTTCGACGCGACCGGCGGCGGCAATGCGGAGTCACTACGGTTGGCGCAGATGATTCTTGCACCAACTGGGCTTTGGGCCGCGTGGCACTATTGGCGTGCGGAAAAATACATCGTTGAAGATCAGAAAAGAGCCATTGGATATGTCTGAAGCTCCGCTTAAATCCTATATTAATGGCACATGGGTTGCTCCGCTGACATCGATCCAGACGATTGACGCGATTAACCCAGCAACCGAAGAAGTCTGCGCCACCGTTGCGGTCTGCGGACATGATGATGTCGATGCGGCTGTGCTTGCGGCGCGAGCAGCCTTTGTTGGCTATGCGGCGCTTTCGCTCGACGAACGGATTGCCTTGACCGAAAAGCTGATCGCCATTTTTGAGCGACGCTATGATGAGATGGTGACTGCCATATCGACCGAAATGGGCGCTCCATATGATTTGTCCTTTAACTCTCAAGCCGAATGCGGCCCCGGCCATTTGCGCGCGACAATTACCGCAGCCCGCGAAATGGAATGGGAGCGCAATGTTGGCGCAGACGGTCGCATCGTGCATGAACCAATCGGCGTGTGCGTCCTCATCACACCTTGGAACTGGCCCGTAAACCAGCTTGCGACCAAGATCGGCCCTGCGCTGGTCGCGGGCTGCACAATGGTGCTGAAGCCAAGCGAAATCGCGCCGCTTTCGGCTCAGCTTTTTGGCGAGTTTATTGATGAGGCGGGGTTTCCGGCTGGCGTTTTCAATATGGTTCATGGCACCGGCGCGGCGATTGGCGACGCGCTGACCAGCCATCCTCAGGTCGATATGATCTCCTTCACTGGCTCCACGCGCGCTGGTGTGCAGATTGCAAAGTCAGCGGCCGAAACCGTCAAGCGGGTTTCGCAGGAATTGGGGGGCAAATCAGCCAACATCGTCTTTGCCGATGCAGAGCTTGAGGCTGCCGTCACGCGCGGCGTGCAGCACTGTTTCGAAAATGCAGGCCAAAGCTGCAACGCGCCAACCCGGATGCTGGTTGAGGCGTCAGTTTATGATCAGGCGGTTGCCATCGCCGCGCGCGTTGCAAAAGAAGCCAAGCTCGGCGACCCTATGGCAAAGGGAGCGCATTATGGCCCCGTCGTCAGTAAGATGCACTTTGACAAGATTCAGAGGCTGATCCAGGTTGGCATTGATGAAGGCGCGCAAGTGATCGCAGGCGGCACAGGCCGCGCCGATGGTTTTGATCGCGGCTATTATGTGAAGCCTACTGTCTTTGCGGGCGTCCACAACAAAATGGCGATTGCGCAGGAGGAAGTGTTCGGGCCAGTGCTGGTGATGATCCCCTTTGCGGATGAGGCCGACGCCATCGCCATTGCCAATGACTCGCCCTACGGCCTTGCCGCCTATGTGCAGACGAGCGATCTCGAAAAGGCGCGCCGTGTATCAAGACAGATGCGCGCTGGCGGGGTCAGCATCAACGGCGCGGGGCAGGATTATATGGCGCCCTTTGGCGGTTATAAGCAATCGGGCAATGGCCGCGAATATGGCGAATTTGGTTTGCGCGATTTCCTAGAAATCAAGGTCATCAACGGGTTTCATGCGCCATGAAGTTGACTGACATCGAAACCTTCGTCGTCGGCAACCCGCCGCCCCATTTTGGCGGGCGCTATTTTGTGTTTGTGAAGATCACCACTGATACAGGCGTATCGGGCATTGGTGAGGCTTACTGCGTTCCCTTTGCGCCGCATCTCGTCGCCAAGATGATTGAGGATGTGTTCGCGCGCTATGCCGCAGGCCAAGACCCGCATGATATCGAAAATCTGTGGCGGCGGGTGTATTCGAGTGGTTTCACCCAGCATCCGGACTTGACGCTGATGGGTGTGCTCTCCGCGCTCGAAATGGCGTGCTGGGATATCATTGGCAAGGAAGCGAACAAGCCGATTTACAAACTGCTCGGTGGCCAAGTGCATGATCGGCTGCGCGCCTATACCTATATCTATCCGCGTCCCGGTGATCAGAGCGATGTTTATCATGATCCTGATCTAGCGGCGGAACGCGCTGGCGAGTATCTCGCCCAAGGCTTCACCGCGCTAAAGTTTGATCCTGCCGGGCCTTATTCAGCGTTCGACGGACGGCAATTGTCGTTGGAGGCGCTCGACCTATGTGAGCGCTTTGCTGGGAAATTGCGTGAGGCAGTCGGGATGAAGGCCGACCTACTGTTCGGCACCCACGGCCAGATGACAGCCGCAAGTGCAATCCGCCTTGCCAAACGGTTGGAGCCTTATGATCCGCTGTGGCTTGAAGAACCTGTTCCCCCCGATGCGCCCGACGAAATGGCCAAGGTTGCCCGCGCGACCAGCATCCCGATTGCAACGGGTGAACGGCTAACCACTAAATATGATTTTGCGCGTCTGCTGAAAGCGGGTGCGGCGGCAATCCTGCAAATGAATTTGGGCCGGGTGGGCGGCATCCTTGAGGCGAAAAAGATCGCTGGAATGGCTGAAGTCCACCACGCGCAAATCGCGCCGCATCTCTATTGCGGGCCAGTGGTTGGTGCCGCCAATATCCAGATCGCGACTTGCTCTCCCAATTTCCTGATATTGGAAAGCATTGAAACTTGGGGCGGCTTTCACAGCGCAATCCTCAAAACCCCGATCCAGTTTGAGGACGGGCATGTCATCCCGCAAACCGCGCCGGGCCTTGGCGTTGAACTCAACGAAGAGGTGGCACGTGCCAATCCTTATACGGGCACGATGCTTCACCTCGAAATGACCCAGCACCCAGTATAGTGACAAAGACGTTCGACTACATCATCGTTGGGGCGGGGACAGCGGGTTGTGTGCTCGCCAATCGCCTGACCGAGAATGGAAAATACACGGTCCTTTTACTTGAAGCCGGCGGCAGCGACAGGTCAATTTGGATTCAGATGCCGATAGGCTATGGCCGCACGTTCTTTGATAAGCGGATCAACTGGATGTATGATACCGAGCCGGTCGAGGCGCTGGGCGGGCGGCGTAGTTACTGGCCACGCGGCAGGGTGATCGGCGGTTCGGGATCGATCAACGCGATGGTTTATGTGCGCGGCCAGCCCCATGATTTCAATGATTGGAAAAAGCTGGGCAACCAAGGGTGGGGCTGGGACGATGTGCTGCCTTTCTTTAAAAAGTCCGAGGATTTTGATTGGCACAGCGCGCATCACGGACGCGGCGGGCCGCAGCATGTCACCGATATTTCGCCCTACGCGCATCCGGTCTGCAGCAGCTTCATCGAAACCGCACAGGCACTAGGCCTTCCCGTCAGCAGCGACTTTAACGGTGGCAATCCCGAAGGTGTTGGTTATTACCAGATCAATACGCGCGGTGGCTGGCGGGCGTCGACTGCGAATGCTTTCCTGCGCCCCGCTCTCAAACGCAAGACGTTAACGCTGCGCACTCATGCGCATGCCAGCTGCATTTTGTTCGATGGTCGGCGGGCGATAGGGGTTGCCTACACACGTAAAGGTGCCAGCTTTGAAGCCAAGGCCCGGCGCGAAGTCATTTTGGCGGGCGGCGCGATTAATTCTCCGCAACTGCTGATGCTTTCGGGAATTGGCGATGCCGACCATTTGAAGAGCGTCGGCATACAACCGCTGGTTGATGCAAAGTCGGTTGGCCGCAATTTGCAGGATCAT
>JAYTMV010000293.1:0-12640 GCA_043728175.1 Sphingomonadales bacterium | reverse complement strand
CGCCGGATGTCTCGACTTCGCTCGACATGAACGGAAGTGAGGAGTTCAATCTGAACTGAACTTACCGTCCCCTCAGCGCGCTGATCGTTGTCCCCGCGCTGATCCGCTCGGGGTCAGTCTTGAGGTGCAGCAGCCGCACACCCTTATGTGTCATTGCCTCAGCCAATGCAGGCGCAAACTCCGCAGTCGTCTCCACCGTTGAGGCCCAGCCGCCGTAGGCGCGCGCGAGGGCTGCGAAGTCTGGATTGTGGAGCGTCGTGCCTGAAACGCGGGTTGGGTATTCGCGTTCTTGGTGCATTCGGATCGTGCCGTAGACACCGTTATCGACGACGATGACAAGGATATCGCAGCCATATTGGATTGCGGTCGCAAGCTCCTGACCATTCATCATGAAATCACCGTCTCCGGCGAGCGCGACAACGCACTTGTCGGGGCGGCGCAGGCTCGCGGCGACGGCGGCTGGCGGGCCGTATCCCATTGCGCCTGCGGTCGGCGCAAGCTGCGTCCCCTGCCCGCCGTAGGGCCAATAACGGTGCCACCAGCCCGAGAAATTACCCGCCCCGTTGCAGATGATCGTATCGGCGGGCAGCGCCTCACGCATCGCCTTCACGCACATGCCAAGGTCAACCGGTGTATCAAAGGGCGCTGGGGTATTCCACGCCTTCCACTCAGCATGAGCCTCGGCACCGCTGGTAAAGGGCAGCGGTTCACTCACCGCAATCCGCCGCCGCTGCTCCGGATTGACGCTTGCCAACGCGTGCGCGGCAAACTGCTCCATCCCGCAACAGATCGCAAGATCAACGCGGTAGACATGATTCAACTCATCGGGGTCAGGATGGATATGGACAAGCTTTTGCCCCGGATGATCAGGCGTGATCAGTGTGTAACTATCGGTCGTCGCCTCACCCAGTCGCGCACCGACTGCGATGATGAGATCAGCAGCTTTTATCCGCGAAAGCAGCTTTGGATTGGGGCCGTAGCCAAGATTGCCCACCCATACCGCGCTTTCATTCGCAATCGCATCCTGCCGCCGGAATGCTGCCGCAACCGGAATACCCCACTTTTCGGCAAATGCCTGAAAATCCTTGCCAGCCTCACCGCTCCAGCCCGCCCCGCCAATGATCGCAACTGGCGCTTTGGCATCATGGAGCATCTGCTCAAGTGCCGCGAGCCGTGAGGCCGAGGGGGCTTGCCAGATTGGCTCCACCCTTGGCCGGTCAACCGCCTCCACCACATCGCAGAGCATATCCTCGGGGAGTGCGATCACGACCGGGCCGGGGCGACCGCTCATCGCCACTGAATAGGCGCGCGCAACATATTCAGGAATGCGCCGCGCATCATCGATCCGCAGCACAAGTTTAGCCAGCGGGCCAAACATTGCGCTGAAATCAACCTCCTGAAACCCCTCCCGATCACGCATTCCGCGATCAACATCGCCGATGAACAGGATCATAGGTTGCGAGTCTTGCATCGCGACGTGAACACCGATGCTCGCGTTCGTGGCGCCCGGCCCGCGCGTGACAAAGGCAACGCCGGGCCGCTGGGTGAGCGCCCCGTCCGCACAAGCCATGAAAGTCACCCCGCCCTCTTGCCGACACACCACCGTCTGAATCTGTGGCACATCATGCAGCGCATCAAGCACCGCGAGGAAGCTTTCCCCCGGTACAGTGAAGATACGGTCACATCCCTGAAGGACAAGTTGATCGACCAAGATGCGGCCGCCGGTACGTGGGTTTGTCATGGCATAGCCATAACGTGCGTTTTGGGGGATCGCCATGTGCCTTGTGCAAAAATCACGATGAAATGAGCTGTTTGGTGCCCCAATCTAATCGAATCGATTATAGACCGCCTGCCCTACTCCCCGTCATAATGGCCACAGAATTTAAGCATGGAGCTGTTATGGTCGCCTCAGTGAATAATGCGGATCGTTCATTTGCCTTCTCGGCGGTTGATGCTGGTCGCGCCATTTTGGACAAAGCCTTTGGCAAAGCGCAGACCGCGCCTTCCGCGCCGCTGACCCCGGTGCAACAAGGCGAGCAGGCGCGTTTGGTTCAGACCAATGCCCCGGCACAAGCTGCGATCAAAGATTTCCAAACACAGGCCCAGCAGCTTGCAACGCGCGAACCCGCCGCTTTCGCCAAATTGCTTGATCAGTCCTTTGGCACCAAGCTTGATGCGGGCACGCGTGCGCAGCTCACCGAAATGGCGAAGGCAGGCAATTTGCCAACGCCTGCGCAAGTGCGCTTCGTTGGTGATGATGTGCTCGGTGGTGCGCTTGGAGCCTATAGCGCCGAAAATGGCGGCACGATTTTCCTCAGCGAATCGCTCAAAAATGATCCTGCCTCGCTCAAGGCCGTGATGGCGCAGGAAATGGGCCATCATCTTGATGCCGTCATTGGCGGGCCAGACACAAAGGGCGATGAAGGCCGCGTCTTCGCCGCTGGTCTTGAAAAGGGCGGGCTGCTGAGCGCGTCTGAATTGGCAAGCGCTTCGGCTGTCAATGACAAGGGCACCATCATGGTTGATGGCAAGGCTGTGCAAGTCGAATTTGCCTTGCCAGCGGTGCTAATCTGGCTTGGGCAGGGCGCGGCGCAGACGGTGCCCGATGCGTTGATCGGGACGATCTTGGCACAGCTTACCGGAGTTCCTTACGGGTGGCTTGATCGTGCGATCGATTTTGGCCTCAACCTAATCCCCGGAGCGGGGCAGCTTGATACCGCCAAAAAACTCGCCAAAGTTGGTGAGGCGATTGAAAATATCATCGGCGCTGCAAGACTTGCCGAAAAACTACCGCGCGGACTGGTTGGCCGGGCAGATTCCGCCGCGAACGCCATCCGCACCACATGGGGCCAGTTTCAGGATCATGTGCTGTCAGGCAATTTCACTCAGGCTGGCACCTCTTGGGGCAAGCTGATTGGCCAAATCCGTGAAGTTCAGGTTGCGGGTAAAATTGCTGATAATGGTGGGGTGCTTGAGGATATCGGGAAGAGTTTCCCAATTCCCAACGGACGGCGTGAAATTGATGTTATTTTCAGTGAAGGTGGATCGCGCATATTTGGTGAGGTCAAAACTGGTGGCATTATGACTATCGGACGCGGCAGTGACAAATTCCAGAAAACCGTGGATAATTTTGTTGCTCAGCGTGATTTCGCAGCAAGCCAAGGTGCCGGTTTCCGTGTTTATGCCGATGATATTTCCGCAGACATGCGCCAAGCGCTTGAGTCGCGCGGGATTGGCGTTATCTTAAACGGTGATTTGCTCCGATAACGTCATTTCCAAAGGTTTTGGATGTCATCATCAGCTTACCCAATTACTGTCTATTGGCAGGCGCGCCCGAGCGACTGGCGCATGGTTGCAACGCGGCTCCTTCCCGGATTGGGTGAAGATTTTGGGCCGCTATTCCTGCGCTTTGATACAGGTGTTTACGGTTTCGCCACAGCACAGGCGGCACATCAATTCCTTCTAAGATCAAGCGCCCGCCTGCTTGGTTTTCATATTGACCTTCCCTGCGGATTTCCAATCCAGACGGTGGCCGATGCAAATGAAGTTGGATCGTTTGAGCATGTCGAGATTGATCTGCTTTTTGCATTGCGGCCTAAGGATGCTGAACGCATTCATGATCTGTTTCGCCGCTTTTCCGCAGCAATGATCCGCGAAGCTGGGGCACTGGCCGTTGCTTTTAGCAGCGTCAGAAGCGATAGTGATGCGCTGATGGAAGCTCAAGATACCATGGCTGTGGCGATGCGGAGTCGGCGGCAGAATGAGCCGCTACCGCTACCGCTGATACAGCATGTCAGTTGGTTGATCTGTTGGAATGGCGGAGGAGCGGCAGTAACTGCTGATCTATCAGCTACTATGAAGCTCTCAGATAATGTCGCAACCTATCTTGATGCCAAATCCTCGCCATTGGCACCCAGAGTGAGTTTGAAAGACCTCTGATATCGGTTTAAGCTGCGCTATGACAGACACGCAATTCGCCCGCCGTTCGGTAATGACTGCTATACTCGTTGCGCCGCTGATCGGTTGCTCCGAGACTCGAAAAACAGAGAGCGCGCCTCCAACTACGACTGTGCCCCTACCTGTCGCATCGCCCGCTGGACTAATCGAGATCAAACCCGAAGAAATCGGTTTTCGTCTTGACCTGCGCTATGCAACAACCAATAATTTCACGGGACGTGTACTGTACAGCCAAGTGCGCGCCTTTTTGCAAGGTATCGCAGCAAAAGCGTTGATGCGCGTGCGAAACAGCGCGATAAATGAGGGTTTCGGCCTGACCATCTTTGACGCCTATCGTCCGTGGCGCGTGACGAAGCAGCTTTGGGATGCCACCCCGCCAAGCCAGCGCGATTATGTCGCTAATCCCAAACGCGGATCGCGGCACAATCGCGGCTGTGCGATTGATCTGAGTTTGCATGCGCTAGAGACCGGCGTGTTGGTTGAGATGCCATCGACGTTCGATGATTTTTCCGTGAGGGCACACCGCAATTTTATGGCAGCAAGCCAGACTGCAATCGCCAATCGCGCACGGTTAGAGCGCTATATGGAGGCCGAGGGTTTTATCGGCATGTCAAACGAATGGTGGCATTTTGACTATCGCGATTGGCAGGATTTCCCTGTCCTAGATTTGCCTTTTGAAGATTTGTGAGTTCTTCAGGCCTCGGGCCGCAGCCATAGCCAAGTGCCACAGACAAGCCCGATGCCAAGCGGGATAAGAGACCAAGGCAAGCTCAGCATGACAAAGCCAAGAACGGCGCTAAACATAAACGCCCCCGTCGCCGCCCATTTGGCACTCCTGCCAACCACACCCTTTTCACGCCAAGCCCGCAGCGTCGCCCCGTAGCGTGGATGATTGAGCAACCTCTGCTCCCACACCGGGTTGCTGCGCGCAAAGCAGAATGCCGCCAAGATCAGGAACGGCACTGTTGGCAAGAGTGGCAGAAACGCCCCAATCGCGCCGAGTGCCACTGAAACAATCCCGGCACTCAAATAGGCAATACGGCGGATGGGGCGCTCACTCACGCCTGATGGATCGCCTTGGTCGCATAATAGCCATCAAGCCCTTCTGGGCCGCCTTCGCTGCCAAAGCCTGACTCCTTGACCCCGCCAAAGGGCGTGTCATTTCCGCCAATCGCGAACGTATTGATCCCGACCATGCCCGCCTCAATCGCATCACCCAGCAAGTTGGCGCGTCTGCCATTTTCGGTGAAGGCGAATGCCGCAAGGCCGTAGGGTAAGCGGTTGGCCTGCTCAATCGCATCATCGAAGCTGGAGAAAGCAGCGCAGACCGCAACCGGGCCAAAAGGTTCATTCGCCATTATGTCAGCCTCAATCGGCACATCGGCAAGGACGGTTGGCTGGTAGAAGAAACCGCCGCCTTCGACCTGCCCACCAGCAAGCACGCGCGCGCCTTTGCTGCGTGCATCCTCCACCAGTGCGCCAATCGCTGAAGGACGGCGCGGATTGGCGAGCGGCCCCATTTTTGTATCAGCCGCAAGCCCGTTGCCAATCTTCACAGCGTGCGCCCGTTCGGCAAAACCAGTCACAAAGCGCTCATAGATCGCCTCCTGCACATAAAAGCGCGTTGGCGAGACGCAGACCTGCCCGGCATTGCGGAATTTCTGTGGAACAACCATATCGAGCGTTTTTTCAAGATCGCAATCATCAAAGATCAGCACGGGCGCGTGGCCGCCAAGTTCCATCGTCACGCGCTTTACGCCGTCGGCTGCAAGCTTCATCAGATGCTTGCCCACTGGCACTGATCCCGTGAAGCTGACCTTGCGGATGACCGGCGATCCGATCAATTGGCGGCTCACCATATCGGGCACACCGTAAACAAGCTGGGCAACCCCTGCTGGCAAACCTGCGTCTGCCAGACATTGGATCAGCGCACTGGTGCAACCTGGTGTTTCTTCGGGTGGCTTGGCAATCACTGAGCAGCCTGCTGCAAGCCCCGCCGCAAGCTTTTTCGCCATCAGGAAAATCGGGAAATTCCAAGGCGTGAAAGATGCCACCGGGCCAACGGGTTGCTTGATCACGATTGAACGCTGACCAGTGGGGCGGACAAGCACCCGGCCATAGCTGCGCTTGGCCTCCTCAGCGAAATAATCGAGCAGGCTTGCGCTCGCCATGACTTCACCGCGCGCTTCACCAATAGGTTTTCCCTGTTCCATCGTGAGCAATACTGCGACCGAATCCGCCCGCGCGCGCAGCAAATCAGCGGCTTTGTGGAGGATCGCTCCGCGCGTATCGACATCAGCTGCGCGCCAGATTGCAAACGCCTTTTGCGAAGCTACGAGCGCCTCATCCAAATCAGCAACCGTAGCCAGTGGCAGATCAGCAATTGCAGCACCCGTTGCTGGATTGACAACAGCGTGGCAATCGCGCCCCTCGCCGCTTTTCCAAACGCCGTTGATAAAGAGTTTAAGATCAGCATCATAGGTAACAGTCATCGGGCTCACTCGCTCATTTGGGGTTGCGCGCAGTGATAGGAGATTTCATGATCAGATGCGACCCCGCAGTAAATGCTCCGGGGCGGGGAGACTGAAATGGCTGAATTTGAATTGATCGCCGATGGCTTGCGCTTTCCAGAAGGGCCTGTCGTCATGCCCGATGGCAGCGTGATCCTAACTGAAATTGCGAGCGGCACTATTACGCGCTGTTGGCCCGGTGGACGCAAGGAAACGGTGGCGCATGTCGGTGGCGGCCCGAACGGCCTTGCAATCGGCCCCGATGGCAAGCTCTATTGCTGCAACAACGGCGGCTTTGAATATGTCGAATCCAACGGTTATCTCGCGCCGCACGGCATTGCCAAAGATTATTCAGGCGGGCGGATCGAGCGCATTAATATCGAAACTGGTGTGGTTGAAATCCTCTACAAATCGGGTGACTTCGGATGCAGCTTGCGCGGGCCAAATGACATCATGTTTGATGCGCACGGCGGCTTTTGGTTCACCGACCATGGTAAGATCGATTATGACGCGCGCTCCCATGATATCGTCGGAATATTCTATGCCAAGGCCGATGGCAGCTTGCTTGAGGAAGTCATCTGGCCAAGCAACAATCCAAACGGGGTTGGCCTCTCGCCCGACGGCAACACGCTGTATGCCGCCGAAACCTACACTTGCCGCCTGATGAAGTTTAACATTATTGCACCCGGCAAGGTCGATGGTGCCGCTGGGCCGGGCGGGCCGGGCATTCCCGTTTACCGCCCTGCGGGTTATAAATTCTTCGACAGCCTAGCGATGGAGGAAGGTGGCAATATCTGTGTTGCGACGATTGGCGAATGCGGGATTTCGGTGATCTCGCCCGACGGGGAATTAGTCGAATTTGTTGCGACTGATGACATCTTCACCACCAATATCGCGTTTGGTGGTCATGACATGATGGACGCGTATATTTGCCTATCTGGGAGCGGTCGATTGGTCAAAACCCGTTGGAACCGCCCCGGCCTAAAGCTAAAATATTAGCCAAAACGCGAAAATCACCCAAAAACGCGCCCAATCGGGCCATTTTAGCCGATACAGTGATTGACGTGACTCTTACGCGCGCTTAGGCGGGCCATAGGGCGGGGGTTCCAGCCCAAGTAACTATTCAGGAGAAATAATAATGAACAGCAGCGATCTCGCCGATCACATTGCCGGCGCACATGGTCTCACCAAAGCTGACGCCAAGAAAATCGTCGATGCAGTATTCGCAGCGATTGGCGATGCCGCAGCCAAGGGTGACGAAGTTTCAGTCCCAGGTTTTGGCAAGTTCAAGGTCAAGCACAGCCCAGCCCGCGAAGGCCGCAACCCATCAACGGGTGCCGCGATGAAGATCGCCGCGTCACGCAAGCTCGGTTTCACGGTTGCAAAGGCAATCAAGGACAAGCTCAACGGCTGATTTTATTCTTATTCGAGCCAACAAATATGTTGGTTCATTATACTAAAAAAGGGTCGCACTCAGAAATGAGCGCGGCCCTTTTTTATTGATCAGTCAATGAAGCGAATCAGAATTTTATCCGCCCGGTCAGAGTGTATCGACGACCGATAGCATCAACCAGTGTACCTTGGTTGGGGCTAGCGAGTGACGCGAATGACCCAGCAAAATTTTTGTCGAATATATTGCGCGCCGCTAGCTGAAACGAATATTCTTTATCCGGTCCAAAATTAATACCAACTGTAGCATCGTAGGTCGATACGGTCGGGAAAATCAGCACGTCCTGAAGATCACTTGTGGCTGCAACCCCGTTGTTGAACAAGCGGGTTCTGCTGCGCCAGTTCCAAGTAAGTTGGCTATAAAATCCGTTATTTTCGTAGCGTGCTCGGGCCTGCACCTTCCAACGTGGGCGGGAGAAGGTTCCCGCCGTCTGCTGGGCATTGCTAAGATTTCCATCAGGTGCATCAAGGTAATCGAATAAGTGATAAGCGTTGCCCGCTAGCTTAAGCGTACCCGCATTTCCTCCACCAAAGATCGAGCTTAACTCAAAATTATAGTCGGCACTGATGTTGAGGGCCTTGACCTCAAGCGCGCCGAGATTAATGAAACCCGAATTGAAGCCATTGCCCACTTCAAACGGTCTTGCGTCGGTAGAACGCTGACGATTGAAAAAACTACAGACATCAACACCGACTTCAGGTGCAGTATTAGGGAATGATGGACTATCAAAACAAACCTGAAGCGCCGTACCGATGCCAGTTGGGATAATTTGATCAAGCACTTTCACATTGATATAGTCGGCAGAAATTTGCAGCTTTGGAATAAATCGCGGTGTAATTACAGTGCCAAAGGTATAGCTCTTGCCGCGTTCCGGTTTTAGCCCGGGCGACCCCGCAAACGTCCCGTTAATGCCGGTACCTGACGGCACATAAGCATTAAGGAACGTCGCCGCGCTTGGGCGGTCAGCAGCGATACCAGCCGCAATAACCGCATTTTCACAGTTAGCGCGACGTGTCGTTGGCCGGATGCCGCCAGTAATGTTTGCGGTCGAACATGGATCAGCAACGCCGCTGAAGGCGGGCTGCCCACCAAGAAAAAGTTCAACGATTGATGGCTGTTTGATTGACCGAGTGATATTCCCACGGAAACTAATGTCCTGAATTGGGCGCCAGCTTCCCGCGATCGAGTAAATTGTATTGGTGTTGCCTGATTGCTTTTGCTCAAGCAATGAGCCGTTCAGCAAACGCACGTTAGGTGCGCCACCTGTCTGTCGGACGAAGCGAACACCCGGATTTATTTCCACGTTGCGCAGCAGCGGCAAATTGAAGTCCTCGCCAAAGATCGGAATACGCGCTTCAATTCCGAATTCAAAGGCTTCGGTGAAGCCTTCAGTATTGGCAAGGGCTGCTGTGCGTGTTCCGCCGTTACGCGACAAATCATCAACGACGAAATCAAGAGATTCGCGCCGATATTCGCCAACAACTGAGAAGCCAAGGGGCCCGGCTGGCAGATCAAAGAATGAGCCGCCAAAGGACACTTGCCCAAAATATTGCTCAGAAAGATTGTCCAGCGTCGTATCAGCGCGAACATAGTCACGGGCCGCTTGACTCTGTTGACCAAAACCAAACGGGTTAAAAGGCACACAAGCTGCGATCTGAGCCGCACTCACTGTGCGCGTCACAAGCCGTTCGACCAAAACACCATCCGGGCCGGGCTCTCTCACCAACTCTTGTGCAACGACTCCGCTGGGAAGCGCTGTACTCCCGGTAAGCTGCGAACGGCAAACTATCTGACCGTTAGCTGGATTTACAACGGCATCTACTGCTAGGCTATATTCAATATCTTTAATCTGAAAGCGCTTGCCCGCCAATTCAGCTCGTCCGTAAGTAAATGACGCATCGAAATTAAAGTCACGTTTGAAAAGTTCTAAATCACCCTTTACACCCAATACTGTACGATAGGTTTCACTTTTTGCACTGGCACGGTTGTCGCCCACCACGTCCTGATTGGTGCGCGATAGGAAGAAATTGTTGGTTACCCCAGCCGC
The DNA here is from genome assembly GCA_043728175.1 of Sphingomonadales bacterium. Classification (GTDB taxonomy): domain Bacteria; phylum Pseudomonadota; class Alphaproteobacteria; order Sphingomonadales; family Sphingomonadaceae; genus Aquisediminimonas. Next base: position 2,676 of record JAYTMV010000293.1, on the reverse strand, counting down.
AGTAAGTGCTGCACGATCAGCCGCATCCAGAAATGGATTGTTAATATTAAGAATAAGCGCTGCGTTTTCGGTAGTGCCCGAGGTGATCGTATTATTACTTGCACCGTTACGGAGCGCAACAGAGCGCACATTTGCGTATTGGTTTTCAGTATAGAGCGTGATCGAGTCAGTGATATCAAAGTGAGCAATGATATTCGCTATGTCACGGTCTTGCTGCGTGCGGAGCACCACAAGCGAGGAGGTATTAAAGAAATCTCCCCCAACTGCACCGCCGGTCGTGCTTGGGATCGTCGAGTCTATCCGTGCTGGAACAATCGAAAAAATATCACCTGCCGCATTAAACTGAAGTGGCACCGCAGTACGCGAAAAAAATACTGCGGTTGCTGGATTAGTATTGGCTACGTCAAGAAAATTCGGGATCAGTGTGCCAATAAACGCATTGATATCAGTCGTCGGATTCGCTGCAAGAAATTCACGTGGGGTCGGCAAATTAACCTGCAGCAGGTTAGTCGCTAGCGTAATCCTTTGTGCCGACGTGCCTTGTCCGGAGAGGTTTGGTGAAAAGCGAGTAATCACTGAGTCAGCAAATGTAAGCTGTTGCGCCGCAGTTCCGGGTAAGCCTGTTGGGGCGAAACGACAAAATGTTGCGAGGGTTGTGCTGCAACCTGCAACGCCAGAAGCAATTGGCACCCCGGGAACAAGCTGCGTATTGCCCGCCTGTGTTACAAATGGCAGCGGCCTTGCATTTGCGGCGGTCGCAGGAGCCGTGGCGATTTGATTGAGGGCAGTGCCGTTGTTTGCCGTCGGCACTTGAAAGATTGCGCCCGCGTTGGAAACTAAGATCGAACCCCCCGAAGCAGGTGGCAAGATGCGGTTGTTGGGAACCCCGTCATCACTGGCTCGCAAAAATGCGCCATTATTGGTACCAGCAACATCAATTGAAAGCGTTGGCGCAAAGGCCGTATTCCGCCTGCCGCCATTGCCAAAAAACGTCGGCGCGACCGCGCTAAACTGATATTCCTTTCGACTATCGCCTTGAAGTCCATCATCACGGTTTTTTTCAAGCGACACCACGAGATTGCCGCGATTATTTGCAAAATTCGATCCGACTATTCCTGTCAGCCGATAGGTGAACGCGTCACCACGGCTTGAGATTGAGCTTAACCCTGAAACCTCATACCCGTCATATTTATCTTTGAGAATAACGTTAACCACGCCAGCAATCGCATCCGAACCATATGCGGCAGCGCCGCCAACCGTAAGGATATCGACTCGCTCAGTCAGCGCAGTTGGAATTGAGTTGATATCAACTTGCCCACCAGTGGTATTACCCTGCACAAAAAGCGAACCGGCGTTGCCAGAAACATAACGTCGCCCATTCAAAAGCGTCAGCGTGCGCTGCGTTCCAAGATCAAGCAAATCGACGAACGATGCGCCTAAACTTGCCGGTTGGCCTCCGTTAGTACCTAGGTTACTTGCACCCGGCCCAACGAGCGGACTATCATTGAGCAGTTCTATGAGATTGGTGAATGCGCGCGTATTGATCTGCTCGGCGGCAACTGACGTACCAGGAATAGTCCCTTCATATTGTGGGCGCGGAATACGTGACCCCGTGACAATAATAAGCTCCTTGGGGTCGTTGATCTCAACCTCAGCCTCGGCCGGTGCTTTAGCTGCTGACTCAGGATTGGTAGCCTGTGCGATTGCACCCGTGCTAGCAGAAAACAGGAAAACGGTAGCAAGCGCAGTGGCCGCCAGAATGCGATCTTTTTTCATTACATCATCCCCGTTGCGATTATGCGGAGTAGCTATTCGCAATTAATAGCATGAAAAACCAATCACAAATTTAGGACAAGCCCTAAATTTCAATTTTGTGACAAATGTGCTGGAAATTTGTGAATCGTGATAAATTTGCAACGACGTTGTTAGCGCCTGTTATCTGACCGAAGACCTCCATTTTTCGATAAGCGACATTGATCAGATATTCACCCGCATCTAACGCACTGAGATGCAGAAAAACTCGTCGACAGTAAAAATAATCAAGAACATTACAGGCAGCTTTGCGGCCATTTTCTTACTTACGTTACCTGCCCACGGCCAAACTGCAAATGAAGTAGAAAATGATACAGATAGCGTCCGCCCCGAAATCGTCGTAACTGCACCGCGTATCTCGGGTTCTGCAATTGATGGTATTGCGCCCGAAATTACGATCAACGAGGATCAGATTGAGGGCTACGGTGCCTCCACCGTGGCTGATCTGCTTGCCGCACTTGCGCCGCAGACGCAGTCGGGGCGAGGTCGCGGCGGGGGTGCTCCGGTTATTCTGGTCAATGGCCGGCGGGTTTCTGGCTTTGCCGAAATTCGCGATTTGCCCGCTGAAGCGATCCTGCGCGTCGAAGTCCTCCCCGAAGAGGCAGCGCTGCGCTACGGCTTTGGTGCCGATCAGCGCGTGACCAATTTTATCCTGCGTCCCGGCTTTGCCGCGATTACGTTCGAGGGCGATTACGGGTTATCAACGGCTGGCGGTCGCGGGGAAAGTGAAGTTGGATCAACCTTCACCAAAATTGGCGAGAAGGGGCGGATTAACCTAAATGCCGAATATAATGGCGGCAGCGCGCTCACCGAAGAAGAACGCAATATTGATCGCGGGCCGCTTGATCCGGGGCGTTTCCGGAC
>JAYTMV010000292.1:0-4788 GCA_043728175.1 Sphingomonadales bacterium | reverse complement strand
ATGTGATGTGCACCAGCCGCGCCGTCGTCGATACGGTCAGTACGATCAACCGCACGTGGCGGTATTGCAGCGCGCATAAGGGCTATGTCAGCGCGCGGTTGCTGTTGCTGGTGGACGGCTGATCAATCGGCCCACGCTGCATCATCGATGTGCAGCTCAACTTGCCCGCGTCCGCCCCAATCATCAATCTTCGCGCGGCCTGCGATCCAGAGGCGGCGGTCGTTAGGCGCGCCGAGGATTGCTTGGCCAAGTGCGGTGTCGCGCGAACGGAATGCGACGGTTTTTAAGGATTTGCCGTCATCCCCCGCCATGATCGCGCGGACATGATCAGTGCCAACGACATCGGCCTTGATCACGCGCATTGGCCCGGCGGCGACGCGCGGCGCGGGCCAGCCCATGCCGTAAGGGCCACCCGCTTCAAGCGCTTCAACCAACGAAGGCGTCACCCCTCCGGGCGCAACAAGTGCATCAAGCAGCAGCGCGCGGTTTTCGCTGGCCCGCGCCACATCAGCCGACAGCCGCGCGTCGAGAAATTCGGCGAGCGCATCAATTTGGTCGGCCATCACCGACAACCCCGCCGCCATCGCGTGACCGCCGCCCGCAACGAGCAAGCCTTCATCTTTTGCCGCGAGTACCGCCGCCCCGAGATCAACCCCGGCGATTGAGCGGCCAGAGCCCTTGCCAACGCCAGCGTCGTCCACCGCGATGACGATGGCGGGGCGGCCAAGCTTTTCCTTGAGGCGACCCGCGACAATCCCGATGACGCCGGGGTGCCAGCCGTGCCCGCTGACGAGGGCGACCGCGCGGTTGCCTTGGCCAATGATGCGCTCATCCGCACCTTCCTGAACGGCGGCCTCAATCGCGCGGCGTTCACCGTTGAGCCGGTCAAGCTCCTGCGCAATCTCGCGTGCTTCGTGCGCGTCATTGGTGGTGAGCAGGCGGACGCCAAGGTCAGACTTGCCGACGCGTCCGCCCGCGTTAATCCGTGGGCCAAGCGCAAAGCCAAGATCGGAGCATAGCGGCGAACGGTTGAGCCGTGACGCCTCAATCAGCGCGTTCAAGCCGATGTTCTTGGCTGCCGCCATCACCTTAAGCCCTTGCGCTACAAACGCGCGGTTCAGCCCCTTAAGCTGGGCAACATCGGCCACTGTGCCGAGCGCGACGATATCAAGCAGCTCAAGCAACTTTGGCTCATCGCGGCTTACGAAAAACCCCCGTGTGCGCAGCGTGCGGATCAGCGCTGCACCAAGGAGGAAGGCAACGCCCACCGCCGCCAAATGGCCGTGCGCTGCGGCATCGGCGGCCTCATCAAGGCGATTCGGATTGACCAGCGCAAAGGCAACCGGAAGCGTCGTCGCACATTTATGATGATCGACGACGATCACATCAACGCCGGCGTCCTTGGCTTGTTGAAGTGCTTCAAACGCCTGAGCGCCGCAATCGACCGTGACGATCAGCGTCGAACCCGTTTCACCAAGCGCAACCAATGCCGCGCCCGATGGGCCATAGCCTTCCATCAAACGGTCTGGGATATAGGCCGAGGCAGCGAGTCCGAGATCGCGCAATAAGCGGATCAGCAGCGCCGCTGACGTTGCCCCGTCAACATCATAATCGCCAAAGATCGTGACTGTCTCACTCGCCAGGACCGCGTCGGCGATGCGCGCGGCGGCGCTATCCATATCATGAAAAATTGACGGATCGGGCATGAACGCGCGGATCGACGGCGTTCGGTACGCCTCAAGCTGATCAGGCGGGCAGCCGCGCGAAAGCAACAACTGAGTCAGCAGGTCTTTCTCATCAAGCCCGCCGTCGCGCGCATCAGCAGAGGCCGCGCGCCACCGCCACGCTTGGCCAGTGATTGAGTTGGTGATGGAAAGGGGTGAGGGCATAACCAAGTGCATAGCGGAAATCCGCTTAGAATCTAGCGTTTCCCCGTGCTTGCCTGCCCCGGCGAAGGCCGGGGACACGGGGCTTGGCTAATTTCTCACGCTATTGGTCGCATCCCACACGCCCTACAGGCCGTCAACGCTTTTGCTGACCAAGATGTTCACCGAAACGCGGCGGTTCTGCGCCTTGCCTTCGGGGGTGTCATTGCTCGCGAGCGGATCTGCTTTGGACATTCCAGTTGGGGTCAGCATACGATAAGGTTTCCATTGGCACGCCTGCTGAAGAAAATTGATCACGCTACTCGCGCGCTTTTCGCTGAGCTGTTGGTTGAATTCATCACTGCCGGTCGAATCGGTGTATCCTACAACCAGCATCAGGGCGTTATCCGTTGCCTCGGCTGCCGATGCCGCAGCGCACAGCTCTTGTTTGGCCTGAGCTGACAGAGCCGCTTTGCCGGTATCGAAATTCACATTTGTTGTACTCTTGATATTATATTTGTCGATATCTCCCATGCGACCGCGCAGCGCCGCCGTCGCGGCAGTCTGTTCCTCAAATTGCTGTGCGGTGCCGTTACGGATCATTGTCGCAGTCTTAAAATCTTTGTTCCGCAAACTGATCTGACTAGCGACCAAGCCACCCTCTGATTGCGATGTTTTAACCGTTACCGGCAGGCCGTTCAGAAGCGCGCCTGCGGCAAGCGTATTGCGGCCGCTGAACAGACCTCGGCTGGTCTTTATCCGGGTCGCGTCATTGATGGCGATAATGGTACTGGTGCCGTCGGCAGTAATGACTTTCATCTTGTCGCTGCTGCGCGCGGAGATGATGCCTTTAATCTCGGGTCCTTTGGTCGTCACAGTCGCTTCGGGCGTAGGCGGCGATGAACCCTCGACGATAATCGGGTCGGGCGCTTCCTGCGACTGCGCAGACACACTGCCCGACGCGGGCACCGCAAACATGGCAAACAGGACGAGGACTTTTGTTCTTCTGGAAACGACGTGCATTGAGCTACTCCTTCAAAGTGCCCCTGTCGGCTAAGCCTGTTCAGATCAACCTTTCTGGCACATGAACACGCCGAGCAAACCCTTGGATTATGCGGCTGATTCGAGCCAATATTGCGGCAAACCGTGCGCCCGCGTTTAGTTTGGGGGCTGCGCCTCACGTCGCGCGCCCGGCTCAACGCGCACCCCGTCACGGTCGATCCGCATATTAAGCGGCACCCCGCCAATTTCGGTATCGAGTGTCAGGTTATCATTGCCGAGCCGGATTTCGCTTTCATCGATATTGATTGGAATATCGGGCATTTCGGGGATGTCAGGCAGTTCAAACTGTGGGCGATCCTCAACCGGGGCGCGGCGCGGGGCAGGGCGGGCGGCGCCCCTAATGGCTTGCCCCATAAAATCACGCCAGATGCGCGCGGGGAGGCCGCCGCCGTTAATCCCTTTAAGCGGCTTGTTATCATCATTGCCAACCCACACGCCGACGATCAAATCACCCGCAAAGCCAACGAACAGTGCATCACGATTGTCTTGGCTGGTGCCCGTTTTACCATAAGCTTTGATGCCAAGTGCGGCGGCGCGGCCAGTCCCTTGAGACACAGTAGCGCTCAGCATGTCGCGCAGCGCATTATTGCTGCTGCCCATCCGCCGTTGCGGGCCGAAGAGCTTTGCCCAAATACCGGGAGGGTCTTTGGGAATTGCTGTAGGCGTGACAGGCATTGTCGCCGCCGCAACCGCTGCATAGGCTGAAGTCAATTCAATCAGCGTAAGCCCCGATGATCCAAGTGCTAGGCTTGGATCAGCCGTCAGCGGACTTTTGATCCCAAGATCGCGCGCGGCGCGGATGACCGCTTTTTCTCCAAGCTGATTATACAGGCGGACGGCAGCGACATTGCTTGAACGCGCAAACGCCTCTCGCAGTGTAATCTGCCCGCGATAACGATCACCACTGTTCTTGGGGCGATAGGCTCCGCTCGTGATTGGCGTATCATCAATCAGCGTATCAGGGGTCATCCCTGAACGCAGCGCCGCTAGATAGACAAATAACTTAAAGGTTGAACCCGGCTGACGCAGCGCCTGTGTTGCGCGGTTGAAGGGCGATTTATCATAGCTGCGCCCGCCGATCATCGCGACGACTTCACCATTTGGCCGCATTGCGACAAGCGCGACTTGGGCTTTGCCAAGCGGTGCACCGCCAACCACCCGGCGGGCGATTTTCTGAAGGCGGGTATCAAGCGTCGTGGTGACGCGCTCATTGCCATAGCCTTCTTCGATCAGCGCGCGGGCACGCGGCATCGCCCAATCGGCAAAATAGGTGCCGGTGGGAAGGTCTGGACGAATGCGGACGTCAATCCCCGCAGGCGAAGTCGCACGCGCTTTGGCCTCACTGATCGCGCCGGTCGCGACCATCGCGGTAATCACCATCTGCGCGCGTTTGCGTGCGGCCTTGAGATTGCGCGTTGGGGCGAGGCGGGAAGGCGCCTGCACCAGCCCGGCAAGCATTGCCGCTTGAGGCAGCGTCAAACGTTCGGGCTGGCGAAAGAAATAATGGAGTGATGCCGCGCGCAAACCGTAGACATTGTCCCCAAAATAGACGTTCGAGAGATAGCGTTCGAGGATTTGATCCTTGGTCAGCCAGCCCTCAAGCCAGAACGCAATCAGCATTTCACGCCCCTTGCGGGTGAGGCTGCGTTCGGGGGTGAGGAACGTGATTTTGGCAAGCTGCTGTGTGATCGTGCTGCCGCCCTGCGTAATGCCGTCGCCGCGTATGTTGCTCCAGAGCGCGCGCGCAAATCCGCGTGGATCGACGCCCAAGTGGCTGTAAAACCGCCGATCTTCAATCGCGAGAAAGGCTTTGGTCACATGAGTGGGCAAGGTTTTGATTTTCACCGGCGCGCCGATAACC
>JAYTMV010000291.1:0-3527 GCA_043728175.1 Sphingomonadales bacterium | reverse complement strand
TTTTTGATGCGGTTGAGGGCGATTTAACGATCAATGGTCTCGCGATCATGTATGGACGGCTGAAATAGATGAATGGAATGATGTTTTGACAACTCCTGGTAACGAACTGCTTTTTCTCGCCCTTGGCGGCTCTGACGAAATTGGGATGAACGTCAATCTCTACGGCTGTCACGGCAAATGGATCATGGTTGATCTGGGCCTGACGTTTGCGGGCGGAGATTATCCCGGTGTTGACCTCGTGCTGCCCGACCTCGAATTTATCGAGGCGCATAAGAAGGATTTGCTCGGGATTGTCCTCACCCACGGGCATGAGGATCATATCGGTGCGATCCCCTATCTCGCGGCGGATTTGGGCGTTCCGCTCTATGCGACGCCGTTTACGGCGACACTCATCCGGGGCAAGTTGGAGGATGAAGGCATTGCCGATCAGGTGAAGCTGAACGTAATTCAACCGGGTGGCAGTTTTGATCTTGGGCCGTTTGGCCTGCGGTATGTGTCGCTCGCGCATTCGATCCCCGATATGAATGCGGTTGTGATCGATACGCCTTATGGCCGCGTGTTCCATACAGGCGACTGGAAGCTTGATGATGCGCCGGTGCTTGGAGACGTGGTGCAGGCTGAGACACTACGTGAAATTGGCCGTGAAGGCGTACTTGCGCTGGTCTGCGATTCGACCAATGCGTTTAATTCGGAGCATTCGGGCAGCGAAGGCAGCGTCCGCGCTGATCTTGAGCGTGAGGTGAAAGCAGCGAAAGGCCGCGTGCTGATCACCAGTTTTGCGTCTAACGCGGCGCGTCTCCAAACGCTTCATGACGTAGCGAAGGCGAGCAAGCGACAGCTATGCGTTGCGGGGCGCTCGCTTGACCGGATTGTACGTGCAGCTCAAGCCAACGGGATGCTCAAAGGCTTTCCGGGGCCGATGGATTTTGATGCGGCGATGCGCTTGCCGCGTTCTGAGCTCATGATTGTCGCGACAGGCGGGCAGGGTGAGGCGCGCGCCGCCCTTGGCCGGATCGCAACTGACAGCCATCAATTGAAGCTTGAAGAAGGCGATACCGTCATCTTCTCCTCCAAGCAGATTCCCGGCAATGAAAAAGCGATTGGCGCAATCCAAAATGCGTTGGCGCGCAAGGAGGTGATCATGGTCACCGAAAAGCAAGCACATGTGCATGTTTCGGGCCATCCGGGGCGTCCCGAACTCAAGCTCATGTACGAATGGATTCTTCCACAAAATCTAATTCCCGTGCACGGAGAACGCCGCCACATGGCAGAGCAAGCACGCTTTGGCCGGTCGTGTGGGGTTCCAAATGCGCTGGTGCAGTCAAACGGCGATGTCGTGCGGTTGGCACCGGGCAAGCCCAAGATCGTTGGGCGTGAGCGCACCGGGCGGCTTGTGCTTGATGGCGATGTGATTTTGCCAGCCGATGGCAGCACGATCAACGAACGGCGGCGGATATCACAATATGGCGTTATTTCAGCTGCGGTTGCAGTCAACGCTGCGGGTAAGCTTGCGGCTGACCCTGAAATCCGGTTGCAGGGCATTCCGGTTGAGGAAGACCGTGAAGCCTTCATTCAAGAAGCAGAAGATGCGATTGAGGAAGCGGTTAATAAAGGTGAAGCGAGCGATGATAAGCTGAGGGAGGCGCTGCGCCTCGCCGTTCGTCGCTGTGCAGCGCAGTGGACGGGTAAGAAACCCGTCGTCGATATCATGCTGCTGCGGGTTGGGTAACGTCTAATGAAATGGACGTCTGCGCTTGCGATTTTTCTGTTGTTTTGGGTGATGTCGGCATTTTTAGTGATGCCCTTCGGCGTGCGCAACGCACATGAAGCTGGTGAGGCGCTGATACCGGGCCAAGCCGACGGCGCGCCTGCCAATTTCAATCCCAAACGCATTTTGCTGCGAACGACAATCCTCGCGTTGATCCTGTTTGGGATTTACTATCTCAACTATGTCAACGGTTGGATCAGCTTCTAAGCCGCTCAATCGCTTGAGCGAGCGCTACATAAAGCTTGCCGGTATCCGATGATAGCAGCGTCACGCTAAGCGGTGTGCCGTCTCGCGTTGCCAAGACATTGCGCAACATTGCCTCAAAATCATGGATATAACGGTTCACCTGCTCACGAAATTCAGGCTCTGCATCATAATGGCGCGCGATTTCCTTGGCTTCACTGGTATCGAGCAGCTTAACCGCGCGACGGGTGAAAATGCCGCGATCCCCGCGTAGATAGCTTGCCCACGCTGTGTCAGTGACTTCATTTGACAGGATTTTTGTCACATCAATCGCGGTTGAATTGAGCGATTCAACGAGCAAGGCCACACGCCGCGCAAAATTGGTATGATCGGCAGTTTCAACTTCTTCCTTGGCATCTGCGATCCGCGTTTCAAGCGCTGTGCTCATCTCCGATATCGTCAGCATCTGGCGCATCAGACGGTCAGTCGCCTTCTGCGCCGCAGCCACCGCATTGCCGGTTGTCTCGGCAATTGCCGCCATCTGTGCCTCGACCTGTTCAGTGAGCGCAGTTGACAGCGCGTCCTTGCTCATGTCGCCGAGCGATTTTGCCGATTGTGGGATGATGTCGGCGAATGCGCTGCGGACATGGGCGGTCGCTTGGGCGGCAGTTTCGCGAACACTGAGCAGCGATTCAACAAGCTGCGGCCCTGCCTGCGTTGCAAGACGTTCGGCATCCGCAGTCGCGGTTGCTATGCTCGCGGCGAGTGCATCAGCGGTTTCCTTGCTTTTTGCCAGTTGCTCGGAACTGAGCATTGCCATCGATTCAAGATCATGACGTTGGCGCGCGACAAGCGCATTTGCTTCGCCGAGCTTATCGAGTGCCGTGATTGCGGTTGCGGTAATCTCTGCGACAATCGGCGTTGCTGCGCTGACAGCCGCCATGCTTTGACGCGCTTTTTCTTCAAGCCGTGCGTAAGCCGCAGGCAGTGTCTGATCGATTTCGCTTGATGCAGCATCAAGCGCGGTCATCAGAGACGCCACTCGGTCAACCAGAGAATTCGCGGTATCACCACCGTTCGCCAGCGCAGAAGTCAAATCATCGGCATGATTGCGCAACGCGCCGATGGCTGAGCCAAGCCGCTCAGTGCGTTCAATCCCGCGCGTATCAAATTCGCTAAATTTGGCTTCAACGGCTGACAGATCATTATTCAATCGTATAATAAGCCGCTCGCTTGCTTCATCCTGTGCCGCAAATGTGCGTGCAACTTGATCGACTTGTGCGGCTATCCGGTTAACGCGTTCGGCGATCGCATCGGTTGATTCAGCGCCGGTCTTGGCCATAGCCGCCTGATTCTGTTCGACCATCGCGATCATCGCTGCGCCCTGCGCTTCCATTCCCTGACGCGCTGTTTGTAAAGCTTCGGCGGCACGCTCAAGCGCTTGATCAACCGCGCCTGTCATTTGACCGGCGGCCTGTTCAAGCCTTGCACCGGCAACTTCGCTCACGCCTTCCATCCTTGAAAGGTGCGCTGCAAGCTTTTGTGCGGCATTTCCCGCAATCTCGTCTGCTTCACG
>JAYTMV010000290.1:0-2982 GCA_043728175.1 Sphingomonadales bacterium | reverse complement strand
CGTCCGGCGGCTCCGGGGCGTTTGAATGATTTGCGCCATATCATTTACAAAAAGGCTGACGAGCCGTGGCGGCGGGCGCGCAAATCGCTTGGCCTGATGATGCGCGAGGGGCTACTCAAAGAGAATATTGACGGGGAAGCTTTGAAATGGGCGCATGGCCGCCTGATCGCGCGGCCTGAGGAACGCAAGATACTCATGGTGATTTCGGACGGCGCGCCGGTTGACGATTCAACGCTGTCAGTCAATCACGGTGCTTATCTGGAGCGGCATTTGCGCCAGATGATCAACTGGATCGAAACCCGCTCGCCCGTTGAGCTATGCGCGATTGGGATCGGCCATGATGTCACGCGTTATTATGCCAAAGCGGTAACGATCATGGACGCCGAACAGCTTGGCGGGACGATGGTTGAGCAGCTTGCCGGGCTGTTCGACAATGATCAGAGCAGATAGCCGCCGTCACTGGTGAGTATTGCCCCGGTGATCGTCGCGGCGGCATCCGAAAGCAGGAAGGCGATTTGTTCCGCAATCTCCTCAGCGCTAGCAAAGCGGCCTAACGGGGTTCCGGCCTTGGCGATTTTCTCAAACGCCGCCGCCTCGCCGCCGCTATCGCGCGCGAGATCGTTGAAGAACGCTTCGTTGCGCCATATCGGGGTTGTGACGCCTGCGGGCGCGATGGCGTTGATCCGGATGCCGTGGGGGGCACATTCTTTCGCGGCGATTTTCATCAGATGAAGCACGCCAGCCTTTGAAGCGCCGTAGGCTGCGATCCCCGCCTCGGCCTTGATACCAGATGCGGACGCCACAATTACAATCGCGCCGCCCCGGTCATGCGCTTTCATCGCACGGATCGCGGCGCGCAGCGTCAGGAATGCGCCGTCAAGGTTGGTTGACATCACCCGCCGCCACTCGCTCATATCAAGTGTATCAATCGCGCCGCTGCCCGAGACACCAGCGTTGATCACCGCGAGATCAAGACCGTCCAGATGATGGGCGGCATCGGCCCAAAAGCCCTCATCAGCAACATGCCCGGCCAGCCGCACAGCGCCCGCAACATCGGTGGTTGCCGCGTCAAGCGTCTGGGCAATGCGGTCGGTAAGGATCAGTGACGTTGCCCCTGCGGTCGCAAGGCTATGTGTCACTGCAAGTCCAATGCCCGAAGCAGCGCCAGTTATAAGCGCCGATTTTGCGGAGAAATCACAAGTCATGTCCGTCGATTAGGCGAGCAACCGCTGTTTCTCAAGCATCTGTCTCAGGCGACATCGCTAATCCCAAGTTCGGCGAGCTTGCGGTACAGCGTTGAGCGGCCAATATTCAATCGCCGTGCAACTTCGGTCATCCGACCACGATAATGGCCGATGGCGAGACGGATCACATCAGCCTCAATTTCCTCAAGCGAGCGCATATGGCCATTGGATTGATAGAGCGTAACGCCTGCCTCATTCACCACGCGGCGTGCAAGCGTTGGCGCTTTGGCGTGAGCCGCGATTTCGGGAAAATCAGCGGCGGTCAGCGCGTCACGGCGGCAACCAATCGCTGCGCGCAGGAGCGTCGCCTGCAACTGGCGGATATTGCCCGGCCAGCTATATTCGGCGAGCAAAGCCAGCGCATCATCGGTGATTCCAAGCCCGCGAATGCCCTGATGTCGCGCCATTCGCGTAAGCAAATGCCGCGCAAGCGCCGGAAGATCGGCAATCCGTTCGCGCAGCGGTGGGATTGTGACATGAACCGCTGCAAGTCTGTAATAAAGATCTTCACGGAAGCGCACCGCCATAATGTCATCAAGCAGGCTGCGGTTGGTTGCCGCAATCACGCGAACGTCGACTTCACGAAAACCGCGTGCGCCGATTGGATGGACTTCGCCTGACTGGATCGTCCGCAGCAGTTTAGCATGGAGATCAAAGGGCAATGCCTCAATCTCATCAAGCATGATCGTTCCGCCGTCAGCCTCAAGCAATTTGCCGTCATGGCGGGTAAACGCCCCGGCAAAGGCACCGCGTTCATGGCCAAACAGTTCGGATTCGATCAGGTTGGCAGGGATGGCGGCACAATTAACGCGGATGAAGGGGCGCTTCTCACGTGCCGAAGACAGATGGATCGCGTTCGCGACGATGTCTTTGCCGACACCGCGTTCGCCCTCAATCAAAACGGGAATACGAGCACGCGCCGCCTTCGCAGCGATTGCAAGGGCGGAGCGAAAGGCCGGTTCTGATCCAACGATTTCGCCAAACCCGAGCGGCGCTGAATCCTTTTCAGACAAAGGGCGCAGTTCCCCCCTTGGCGCGTCAGGACATACAGTTGCCTCAAGTGCTGCGACCAAGCGATCAGGCGCGATCGGCTTGACGATAAAATCGCTTGCCCCTGCGCGCATTGCTTCGATTGCCAGCGCGTTTGAATTCACTGCTGTGAGTAGTAAAATCGGAAGCGCCGGACGCCGCTCACGAATATCGGCAATCAATGCTGCACTATCATGGCCGGGCATCGCCTGATCAATTACCACAGCGTCGAGCATCATTCCATCACGCGTGCCAAGCATGGCAATCGCCATTTCAGCACTTGTTGCGTTGATAGTGCGCCATCCAGAGCGTGACGCGAGTGCCGAGACCAAACGCTGCTGCGCTGGTTCATCATCGATCAGCATCATGATATGTGCGCCCGATGGCATCATTCGCTATTTCCGTCTCGATAAGTGATTCTAGCGCCTTATCGCAAAGGGGTAAACGGGCGATTAAGCGCACACTGTGACAAGGATCGCAGGTACATCCGAATCTGAGTCTAATTTATGACAGGATGATAGCGTTGGAAATTCATAATGCGGGGTTGAGATGTTGCGCGCCCACCACTAAGCATTGCGAATCAATATGTTGCATCGTCAGAGGGGTGAATTATGGGAACCAGCAATAATCACGGTGACATGCGTGCGCATCAGGATACTTATTCGGGTGTCATGGGCCTGCTGAAGTGGGGAACGGTCGCTTCGGCCAT
>JAYTMV010000289.1:0-16958 GCA_043728175.1 Sphingomonadales bacterium | reverse complement strand
CCCGCATCAAGTGCGGGGCGACGGGGCGCTGACATAGTTCAACACAATATTATCTGCTTTCCTACAGCGTGGTGCCTGGGATAAAATAACATCGATGATGCTTCTTGAACCCATTGATGCCTCACTGCCGCCGCCTCCCATGCTGACCGCGCAGACAGTTTTTGCGTGCACTTTTTGATTTTACGAGACCCCATAAAATATACAGATTCAGTGTCAACTTCCTGAGATTTCTGCCATTTTTCAATCGGAGCTTTTACGTTCAATTCACACCGACCCACACCCAAATCACCCGCAGAAAAATGCGTTGTGGTGTGCGCCGAATCCTGTAGAGATTTGACTACGGCTTTGCCTTGGCACCCCTGCTGCGACGATCAGATTCGATTGATCAACAGACTTTTGGCCATTGCCCTCCGCACAAAATATTTGGGTTTCGCGCCACTCGCATAGTGCGGCGGCGTTGGTATTTTACCGTTCATAGGATGATAATATATATGAAAGTGCTTCGGATTTTTGCGTTCATGCTGTTCATTTTTACGCCGTCAATCGCGGTGATGCTGTTCGCGGCGTTTGTTCTCAAGGATACATGGTATTTCCAAATGCTTGGGCTGCCCATGCTGATCGTCAATGGGCTTGCGACTTTTGTGAAACCCGTGCGCGGGATGATTGGTCGCAAGCTTAATGGGATTGCAAAGGGCACGTAGTCGCCACTGGTTTCGGGGGCCACCTGTCGCTATATAAGCTTCAAATTACACAAAGGCTCCTCCCCCATGCGTCTTGCTCTTACCTGCCTCCTCCCCGCCCTCCTCCTTAGCGGCTGCGGGAGCAGCGATGCGCGCAAACCGGACGCGGGTTCGCCGTTCATCATCACAGAAATCGCACGGTTTAATGAGCCGTGGGCGATGGCCTTCCTCCCCGATGGTCGCGCGCTGATCAGCGAGAAAGCGGGCGCGCTGGTGATTTGGAATGGTAAGGCAAAAACCAAAACTAATGTGGCGGACATCCCCGGCTCCGCTTACGGCGGCCAAGGCGGATTTGGCGATGTCGTCCTCCACCCTGATTTTGCCAACACACGGCTGGTTTATCTAAGCTGGATTGAAGGCGAACGCAGCGGGCTTGGTGCAGTCGTTGGCCGCGCGAAACTGATCGAAGACGGCAGCAAGGCGCGGCTTGATGGGTTGCAAATACTCTGGCGGCAAGAACCCAAAGTCTCCGGGCGCGGCCATTTCGGTCACCGCATCGCGTTCGGCCCTGACGGGATGATGTATATCTCAAGCGGTGAACGGCAGAAATTTGATCCCGCGCAGGATATGAACAAAAATCTCGGCAAGATTGTCCGCCTGACCGATACTGGCATGATTCCGTCGGACAATCCCTTTTATGATCAGGGGCGAGTGAAGGCGCAAATCTGGTCACTAGGCCACCGCAATCCGCTTGGCCTCGCCTTCGCGCCCGATGGTACGCTGTGGGACAGCGAGATGGGGCCAGCGGGCGGCGATGAACTAAACCTCGTCAAGCGCGCCGCAAATTACGGCTACCCTAAAGTGTCAAACGGCAGCCATTATGACGGGCGCGACATTCCCGACCATTCGGCCTCTGACGGTTTCGCCGCGCCCAAATCATGGTGGAACCCAAGCATTTCTCCGGGCAGCCTGATGATCTATTCGGGCAGCATGTTTCCGCTATGGAAGGGCGACGCCTTCATCGGCGCCCTCAGCGGCGAATCGCTCATCCGCGTTGACTTGAACGGCGAAAATGCCGCCAAAGCCGACGCATGGAACATGAACATGCGCGTCCGAGAAGTCGAACAAGGCCCAGACGGCGCGATCTGGCTACTAGAGGACGGCGATAACGGACGGCTGCTGCGGCTGTCGGCGAAGGGGTAACCTCAATCGATACTCTGCGTTAATCTATATTCCCCGTTCGGGCTGAGCTTGTCGAAGCCTTGTCCTTTCTTTTCCCCACGGTTGAAAGAAAAGGACAGTCCTTCGACAAGCTCAGGACGAACGGCACTACTCCCCAAATTTCCCCCTTGCGACTCACGCAAAAAAGGCAGACCCTCCAAATCCTAAGCGCGCTTGTGCGCCTGTCGCCAAATGCGCGCCCCTCTTGGTGAAGAAGGAGGCACGGATGATGGCAAGCACACTCAACGGCATCAGGGCCATTGCCCTAGCGGGGCCAGCAGGCGCCGGAAAAACGAGTCTCGCCGAAGCGCTGCTCTATATGAGTGGCGCTATTTCACGTCAGGGCACGGTGGAGGCGGGTACGACCGTTGGCGATGCCAGCCCCGAGGCACGGGCGCGGCGCGGATCGACCGAGCTTAACCTTATGCGCTTTGACTATCTCGGTGATGGCTTCGCGCTGCTTGATGCACCGGGATCGGTGAGCTTTGCCGCTGATGCGCAGGCCGCCCTTATGCAAGCCGATATGGCGGTGGTGGTGGTTGATCCCGATCCCGCGCGCGCGGCCCTTGCCGAACCGATCCTGCGCCAGATTGAGGCGATTGGTCTGCCGCACGCGATTTTCGTCAATAAGATTGACGCCGCTAAGGGCCGCATCCGCGATTTGCTTCAGGCGCTCCAGCCGCTGAGCACCGCGCCCTTAATCGCACGGCAAATCCCAATCCGTGAGGGCGGCGCGATTACGGGCTTTGTCGATTTGGCACTTGAACGTGCGTTTCATTATGTGCCCGGCAAGCCTTCTGAGCCAATCGCGATTCCAGCCGACCTTGCCGAACGTGAGGCAAGTGAGCGCTTCCATATGCTTGAAGCGCTTGCCGATCATGATGATGTGTTGCTTGAGCAATTGCTGTCGGATGAAGTGCCTGATCTGCAAACGGTTTTTGCCGATCTGGTGAACGAAACCCGCGCCGGGCTGGTCGTGCCTATGATGTTTGGCTCAGCCCTCAACGGCTTCGGCATCCGCCGCTTGCTCAAAATGCTCCGCCATGAGGCACCAACGCCGCGTGAGACTGCGCAGCGGATTGGCCTCAACGGCGCGAGCGCGCGCATCTTCAAAATCGCCAATGGCGGCGCGGTTGGGCGGCTCGCACTTGCCCGTGTGCTTGGTGACGGGCTTGATGAGGGCAGCGAACTGATCGCAGGAAGTGGTGAGGCCGTGCGTGCAGGCGCGCTCTTCTCAGTACAGGGCGATAAGACGACGAAGCTCAGCCGCGCGCAAGGCGGTGATATTGTCGCGATCGCCAAGGCGGATAATGCCAAGCCGGGAATGCTGCTCGGGCGGCAGGCGCATAGCGATATGTCGGCTGATCTCATCGCCCTGCCCCCGCGTAATGCCGCGATCACGATTTCCACGCGTGACCGCAAGGATGATGTTCGCCTCTCAACCGCGCTCCATAAATTGGTTGAGGAAGATCCAGCGCTTGACTGGGGCCATGATGAACTCAGTCACGCCACGCTGCTACGCGGGATCAATGATGAGCATCTCAGTGTTACAATTGCCAAGCTCAAACGGCGCTACGGGGTGGAGGTTGACGTTAGTACGCCGCGCATCGCCCACAAAGAATCAATCCGGGGCAGCGTCACCCAGCGCGGTCGGCACAAGTAACAGTCGGGCGGGCACGGCCAATACGGCGATGTCGTGATCGAACTGCGCCCGCTCCCGCGCGGAGAGGGATTTCACTTTGATGACCGCATCACAGGCGGCGCAATTCCCAAACAGTGGATACCCGCCGTCGAACACGGCGTACGCGACGCGATGCAAAAAGGGCCGCTTGGTTTTCCGGTGGTCGATGTCGCGGTCACGCTGATCGATGGGTCATTCCACAGCGTTGACAGCTCCGAACTTGCGTTCCGTATCGCCGGACGGACGGCAATGGCCGAGGCGCTGACGCACTGCGCGTCCTATCTGCTCGAACCCATCTGCCACCTCGCCATCGACACACCGAACGGCGCGACATCGAAGGCAAGCTCAGTCGTTTCAAGCAGGCGCGGGCAGATATTGGGCATCGGCAGCCACCCCGATTGGCCGCGCTGGGACAGGGTCGAAGCGACGATCCCTGAAGCGGGCCTAGCCGGCCTTGACGCTGAACTCCGCTCTCTCAGTCAAGGCTTGGCAAGCTTCACCGCGCACTATGATCATGTCGCAGAACTCAGCGGGCGGCTGGCTGACGATGTGGTAAAAACGGCGGCAGGCTAATATACGTTTGGAGCGGGTGAAGGGATCATGATAAATACCTATGAATAAACGATATTTTTTGCTATAATTGCCCACACAGAACCTACACAGCCACGGAAAACCAGTGGCTTAGGGGGTTAATCTACACAGTTTCTGCACAGTAGGGCAAGGGAAATGAAATTCATCACCGATAAAGAGCAGATAAAGGCTGGCCTGATCATCTTTCGGCGCGGCGATGTCGAACATGATCAGTTCTACTGCCGCGTGAGAATACAGAACGAAGACCGCTATAAAACGAGTTCGTTAAAAACATCTGATCGGCAGACCGCGCGCGACCGGGCGATGGATCAGGATGCCGATATCCGCTTTCGGGTGAAGCATGATGTTCCCGTCTTCAATCGCCCCTTTTCCGATGTTGCCGCTGAATATGCCGCTATGCAGCAGCGGCGCGCCAACGCGGGTGAGGTCAGCCAAGCCCGCGCGATGAACGTCAAGAACAAGGTTGACGGGCCGCTCAATGCCTATGTTGGCAGCGCACAGGTGCATTTGATAAGTCAGGATCGCTGGTCAGAATATCCCTTGTGGCGGCGCGAAAATGGCGTTGGTCGGCGCAAAGGCATCATCAGCGATTCAACCATTCGCATCGAGATGAGCATTTTTGCCGCGATCATGAATTATGCCATCAGCAAAAAATATGTGCCCGCGAGCCAGCGGTTCGAGGGGATGCCCAAACTCAAATCAGCGCGGCGCGATGAGTTTACGCTTGAGGAATATCGCAAGCTGCACAGCGTGGGCCGCAAATGGATGAAGGAAGCGACCACGCCGCAGGGCATCTGGTATCGCCAGATGTGCTACAACTTCCTTCTCATCATGTGCAACACGGGAATGCGTCCGCCCGAAGCCAAGAATTTGCATTGGAAGGATATCACCAAAGCCAAGGACAAGGACGGCACCGAGATTCTGGTTATCTATGTTTCGGGCAAGGGCAAAACGCGCAAGCTGATTGCGCCCAAGAGCGTTGGCGATTATCTTGAGCGCGTTCGCAGCCTTTCCAAAGCCACCAAGCCCGATGATGCAGTATTCACCATCATCAACGGTAAACCCGCCGTTTGGCTCTACCGTGATACCGTCGAAGAATTGCTGAAATATGCTGAATTGCGCGACGGGCCGAGCGGCATTCCCCGGACCACCTATTGTTTCCGCCATACCTATGCGACGTTCAGGCTCTCCGCAGGAGTCGATGTTTATATCCTTGCTCAGCAAATGGGCACTTCCGTCAAAATGATCGAGCAGCATTACGGCCATGTAAACACCATCAAGCACGCTGACCGTGTGTTGATGGGAATCGGCGGATGGGATGCGATGCACGTCGAAATGGACGCCGAGATCGACAAGCGCGAAGCAACGGCCAAGGCCGCGCAGTCGATCAAGGCGAAGCAGCCGACAAGTCCGCCTCGCTCCAAAAGATAGTTTGATGTCGCGCCGGATTGAACTATCCAGCGATACGCCCATCACGACAAATCAAGACTCGCGCAAGCGCGGGTTCGGAAATAAGCGCCCGGCTCGGAAGCGCCGAAACTGTGCTTGTGCCTTCCACCAACCTTGCGACAGTGCCAATGCACCGCTGGTGCGCTTCGATTGGTACTGTCGCCAAGCGGGAATGGGATCAAGGATGCGCCGAGCCTCAAGCAGCCCCCGTACCCGCGTCTTCCTGCCCGATGCACCGCTGGTGCTCTGAATCGGCAGACTTGTACAAGGATCAAACTATAGCCCCTTAGCTGTCCGCTATCACCGCCGCCGCCTACGCAACACAGCAAGCAGTTGAGCTATTGCGGCCAATAATTGCGCGAATGCGTTGAGCAGAAGAATGAATGTGGTGGTTGTCATGGCGTCCTCCCTTTGCCCCGCGCGGGATGCGCGAGCGTGAAGGAGCAAGGGCCAACCGAATAAGCACCCCAGTCACAGGCCGCGCCAGCGCCGCTATGCGGGATAGGCGGGCATAGCCCCCAGCCATCGCCTTGACCGGGATGCGCGGTTTGCCAACATCCGCAACGATTGAGCCGTTCTGCGCGGGATGAGGGGCAGCATGACGCCCAATTCATTCGTTCGTTTTGTTCACGAATTAAGCCTATTTTAACGCTTTCTTAACCATATTGTGTGCATAATGTGCATATAAATTTCACGCGCGCACGAGGTATCTATAACCGCCAAAATGACAGTCAGTGGGGGTCAACCGACCCTATCGGTTGACCCGGAGGCTAGCCTCCGGGCGGAGTTGACGGGCACGATTGCCGCCGCTCAGATCGACATTGCCAATGCGATTGCTGAACTTGCCCGCAGCGGGGCGGATAGCGCGGCTCTTGCCAACCAAGGCCACGCATTGCAGCAATTGCAACGCACAGTCGGTAACGCTAATCTTGGTAGCTTGCTCGCCTTGCGCAGCGATGTGACCATTGCGGCCACCAGCGCCACCGCGCTTGCCAATCAAGCGACCAGCACCGCCACGAATGCAGCCTTAGCAAACGCTAATTTATCTCCCACGCTGCGCGCCCGCGCTGCCATTGAGGCAGTGCAACGTGATTTGTTCGAGAAGCGTGTGCTTGATCCCTATTTGCAGTTTGCGTCGGCGGCAGATGAGGAGGCTTATCGCAAACGCGAGCGTGAGCGCGATGCCGAGGTTAAACGCGCCTTGGCGCTTCGCACACCCGAAGGCGACCGCCGTGCTACCGAACTTGTTGAGGATCAATTGCGCGATGCAGATGCGCATGGTGCGGATCGCTCGCCTGATTTTGCCGCTATGTTAAACCAGAATGCAGCCGCCAAGGATACGCTTGTCAACGCCACACCCGCAGCCGCACCGCTGGCTGGCGAAACCAAAGCACCATCAAGTGAAGTTTCTGACATCGCGGCTGCACTTCGCGCCGCTGGCCTGACGGGTGATGCACCAACAGTTGATGAAAGCGGACACGGATTGAGTTTTGACAAGCTGGCAAGCGCAACGCGCACAGCCGAGGGGCGCAGTTAGCTACCGCGCCCAGCCGAGTGCGCGGCAATCTACTTGCGTTTGTTGGCGATAGTCGGCGTATTGATGAAGCTGCACATTTTCATAGGCAGCCGAGCGAGTCATGTCGTCGTTCATTTTCCTATTTGTCAGCCCTTGTAGCTCACCGAGCCGTTTCCACGCATCAAACGCCACGCCGGCGGTGGCTTTATCGCTGACATAAGTGTTGAAGACCATACAACGCGCCGCCATTGCATAGGCTTTGGCATAATCGGGTTTTGATGCAGTTTTTGGTGGCGGCTGCTTGGACGCCGCCGCCGTAGCGGCGCTTGCCAAAATTATCGCCGCCACCAAAAACACCCCTCGCATGGCAAAAATCCCTCACCCGGCCAAAAAACGACCAAGCAAGGGTTACATTATGCGCAATAATGTTGCGGCGAGTGTGGCGGGAATCCAGCAATAGGGGCATGTGGAAGCGACCTGATTATAGGCCAATTCGAGCGCATAAGAAACGGCGAAAACTGGCTCGGATGTTGATTATTTTGCGGATTGGCTCTTGCACCACTATTGCGCATTGGGGTGCATGGCGCAGAATAGCGGCCATGCCATGAGCTTTGGCGGGCACAATGGAGACGCGCCGTCGCTGTTCGATGCGCACGGACAGCGGAAGTATTTGTGTGATAGCGAACGGCGCGCATTCCTCGCCGCCGCCAACAAAGCCGATGCGCCGTCGCGCATCTTTTGCCACTTGCTGGCATACACAGGTTGCCGGATCAGCGAGGGCTTAGCGGTAACGCCGCGCCATCTTGACGCCGACGGCCCGCGAGTCATTTTCCGCACCCTCAAACGCCGCAAATTGATCTACCGCGCGGTGCCAATCCCGAGCGCACTATTCGCTGATTTGTTGGCGCTCGCAAAGAGCCGCGAGCCAGACGCGCCACTATGGGCATGGTGCCGCCAAACTGCATGGCGACATATTCACGAGATCATGCAAGCCGCGTCGATCAACGGCCCACAAGCCACGCCGCGCGGGCTGCGTCACGGTTTTTGTATGAACGCGGCGATGCACAATATCCCGCCTAACCTGATCCAACGCTGGGCGGGCCACGCCTCACCCGACACCACCGCGATTTACGTTGACGCCAGCGGCGTTGAGGAAAGGGCGTTTGCCGAACGGATGTGGTAAAACCGATAGGTAGGAAGGCATTGCGGGCGATGGATTGTTGGCAGCAGTGCTATACTCCTTTCAGCCAACCAACACCATGTGCGCTTCTTTGGCTTCGTTTTGGCGCAAGCCCGCTTACGTTCAAGCCAACTCGCTTCCGCGCCTAAAGGCTTGTGCAGCTCCGTTCCCCTTGGGCGCGCTACGTGCGGGCTGTGACCGTGCGCTTGATGGCTTGTGCCCGTTCCTTGCCATGAAGCTGCGACATGGTGTTGCGGCGACACCAAAAGGAGCCTGTCATGCCCAAACAATCAACCCCTGCCACCAACAAACCCACCCACCGCCTCTACCGCGTCGATGGCGAAGGCAAAAACGCGTACTGGACGCCCATCGGTGCGGCATGGCCCAACCGCGACAGTGAAGGCTTTTCAATCAGTTGCGATGCCGTGCCGCTTACAGGCCGGATTGTCATGCGGGCCATCACTGAACGCCCCGAACGCCCGGGGCAGTGATGCCTTCGCTATCAAAAGGCGCAGATTCTAATATAAATTCATTTGTATTCTGAATTTTTATTTGAAGAGTGGTTATAAAATACAAGAAAGTAAACAACCCCTGCAATCAAAATGCCAGATATCGGTATCGAAATCCAGTCTGAAATTCCGAGAAGCCTTGCACCACAGAAAATTATTACAGATCCGCAACCAAGGGGAATCCAGTATCTATTAATATACAGTGAAGATTGTCTCAGATATAGCTTTTCATATACAATCAAGATTAAGTAAAGTAAAATTGATGTTATAATTGATATTATATATTTATAATATTCTGTACTAAAATGTATTACGGATAGCATCGTTCCTAACCACGCGCACACAAATAATTTGAATTTTAGATCAATCATTTGCAATCCTGACTTGTAAAAAAAGTGATAGCTGCCCCGGCGGTTGCTGTTACAGCTGTAATAACCAAAAAGCTAGGTACAGACGCCCTCGCTAGGTTTAATGCACGCCCAACTGGAAACGCTGCTCTGCTTATACTGCCAGCATTCACAAATGCCGCCCCCCCCACAGCTCCTATAAGTGACGCAGGGTCAGTTGCTGCATTGAACGCTCCCAAGCCGACAGCTTTCAGGCACTTAAATTCATCCTCTTCCTCTTCGTTTCGATCTTTCTTCTCGGGCTTTTTCGGTTTAGTCCCTTTGCCGTTTGTCGACGGTGTTGCAGCGGGTGACAAGCCTGCCAACGTACCAATACCGGGCGCCCCTTGCGCAAAAACTGAACCAATTGTTGGTGCGACTTGTATACCAAACAACTGGAACGGTAGACCTATCGGGGCTGTAACAACAATAGTGCCTGGCGCTATTCCTGTAATCACAATATCAGGGCCGTTAGTCGAGCCTGCCCCAGACCCTGCACCGTTGCTCGTCAGATCAAAGGCAAGTCCTGTCGGGTCGGTTGCGTTGATCGGATCATTACGGACATAGGCATAGAGGTTCGGACCGTCGGCGTAGCCAATAGGATCAGTCTGCATGAACCGTCCGAGCGTCGGCGAGTACACCCGGTTTTTGTAGTAGTTCAGCCCCACCTCGGGGAGCCAGGCTTGGCCGGTATAGCCGAACCTGCCAAAGTTTGCGGTTGTGGTGCCGCCTGCGTAGACCGCGCCGCTGGCGTTTTTGCCCTGCGGGATGCCGTAATCATCATAGGCGTTGATCTGGGTCACGGTGCCGCTCGCGTTGGATACGGCGACGATGCTACCACGTTCGTCAGCGTGGAGGTAGCGCTTATCGGCGGTGCCTGCGCCTTCGTAAGTGAGCAGCGGTTCGTCGCTGCCGGGGCCGTGGACGTGGCGGCGGAGGAGCCCGGTGGCGCTGTTAAATTCAAACTGGGGGA
The DNA here is from genome assembly GCA_043728175.1 of Sphingomonadales bacterium. Lineage (GTDB taxonomy): Bacteria > Pseudomonadota > Alphaproteobacteria > Sphingomonadales > Sphingomonadaceae > Aquisediminimonas. The sequence goes on along the minus strand of JAYTMV010000289.1, from coordinate 6,772 downwards.
CGCCGTCTGCAATCATCAGATAGTCAAGCTTGGGCACACCCACCTGCGGCGAGACTACGCCAAGCTGACCAAGCCCGTCATAGCCGAGATAGGCCTGCACCGCGCCGTCCTTCGTTACAGTGGCAAGGCGGTTTTCGGATGTGTAGATATAGCCGTCGCTGCCTGATTGGATCAGGTTGGCGTTGCCGTCATAGGACAGCGCGGTGCCCCCCGAGGTCGTATGCTGGTTCAGGCCGTTGTTGGTGTAGGGGCGGGTGAAGCCTGCGGTAATGCCTGTGAACGCGTAGAGGTCGTTGCTGCGGCTGCGCGTCGCAATCTGGCTCGCCGCGTTGTACGTGAAGCTTGAGGTCACATCATGCGCCGTGCCCGCAAAGTCATGCGCGAGGCTGGTGAGGCGTGACGCCGGATCATAAGCATAGTTCGTCACCGTGCCATTGCCCCGCGTCAGGCTCGTGCGACGACCCAGATCATCATAGGCGTATTGCCCAAGCGCTGTGCTGCCATATTCGCGGATCGCCGTCGTCTCGCCTGTCACCAGACTATCATAGGTCACATAAAAACTGCCATTGTGGGTGAGCCGAGTCTGCCGCCCCGCCAAATCATATTGATATTCAATTGAGCCAATCCCATTGGCCTCAACCAGCTTGCGGCCAAGCGCATCATAAGTGAAGTTGCTTGCAAAACCGTCAGCCTTGGTCGCGCTCTTCAACCGCCCAAGCAGATCATAGGTGTATGCCACGTCACGCTCTTCATAGGCAATGGTTGGCACATCCTTAAACGTCGGACGATTGAGATTGTCATAGGCGTAGCTGATGATATGCCCAGCCCGCGTCCGTCGCACCGTGACATTGCCATTGGCATCGCGCTGAACGCCTTCATAATCTGCGCTGCTGCCGCTGCCGCTACTCTGCCCCGGACTATTTGGGAGGGGGTAATGCGTCTCCATCGGTCGATCAAAGCCGTCATAGATGAACGTCGTCTTGTTGCCCTTGCCGTCAATCAGCGTCGCCTGCGTGCCATTGGGGTTATATGTCTGCAAGATATTTTCTTGACCAGCCGTGCCGAATGCCGTTTGAATCTGTATCACCTGATTTGCGACATCATAAATCGTCTTGGCTGTCCGATCAGCGCCGGAGGTGCCCGCTGTCTGTGCGGTACAGGCCGAGGCGGGAAGCGCATTCCATACCGCACTGTTTAAGCGCACCGTTGTACATTCAAGGCGTCCAACATTGTCATAGCTAAACTGCGTAACCCCGTAAATCGTGCCGCTTGCTGTCACCACATCCTTAAGTTGACGCCCATTGGCATCAATGCTTGTAGTGATTTGTTGCGACGATGCAAAAGCGGCCCAGCTTGGATTGCTTTGATCGTTGACCGTGCCGCTTTCACGCACTGTCAATTGATCATCAGCATTATAGCTCAAACGCTGTGCCCGGTGTTTAAGCGCGCCTGCGCCATCAGGATCAGCCGAGACAGTCCCTATAATCCTGCGGCCTGCGTCATAACGGGTTGCAGTTATATCAGCGGCACCGGGTAGCGGCCCATCAACAGAGATTTGATTGCCAACCACATCATAAGCAAAAGTTGAGGTTGCCGTCAGGCTCCCATTACCCGCCCCCGCGCTTGTTGACACAAGCTGCAAATTATTGGCAACACCCGCAGTCTGCGCGCCGTAGTTAAAGGTCGCTTTGACCTCATCAACCGTGCCAGCACAGCTTGCAGTCGTTTGACATTCCGAAGTTGAGGCCAGCACGGTAATCGGCTGCCCCGAGGCCACAATCGCACCCGTTGCATTTTTATAATAAGCTTGCTGGCCAATGTAGCTGTTACGTGTTTGCGGCCTTACGCCGCCAGCGATAGGTGCGGGCAAAGTGACCGATGTTGGAAACCCGGTAGCGGCGTCATAGGCATAATCGGTTTGATTGCCCTTGGCATCAACCGTTGTTGTTGGCTTATTGCAGGTGAACGCATTGGCACAGCCCGCAGGAAAACTTGCGGTTGTGACAATGTTGGGAACGCTTGCCCCCTTAGCAATATTGGTCATCGTCACCACATTGCCGCGACCATCATAAGCAATCTGCGTTTTATTGCCTTCGGGTGCTGTTATCATAGTCACGCGCCCACTGCTGTCATAATCATAGCTGGTCGTGCGATTGAGGCCATCTTTCATCGAACGGGCAAAGCCCAAAGCCGTGTCATACACGACCGTCAGAAACACGCCTTGCGGGTTTGAGACGGTGGTTGTTCCTGTGGTTCCACTAAGCGCGTAAGCGTATGTCCAAAGAACACCATTGTTGGTGATCGACGACACCTTGTTGCTCGCGTCATAGGCAATCTGCACATTGTCAGCGCCTGTACTGGTAGGACGCTGGACGCCCGTGAGCAAAAGCGCGCTGGTTCCACTCGTACTGAGCGACATTTTATATTTGTAGCTATTGCCGTTTGGGTCAGTGATCGTGATCAAATTAGCAGACCCGGTAATATCGATCTTACGCACTGGCTGCGAGGCAACCGAACATGCACGCACCGTTGGATCGCAGTAATCCGCAGCGCGGTTTATCATCTGCACCGACGCGCTGTAATTTGGGTAGGTGTTTGTCGCTGTCAAATGTAAATCATACCCCCGGTTGCTAGTCGCAGAGACCAGATTGTAGGAATCTAGCGAGTAGGTTGTGCCGTTTGGATTTACCCCGTTGGTGGTTTCAAGTTTATAGTTGAGGGTAATTTTTTCGCCGCCGGGAAAGCTAATTGAGGTTGCCTTACCCTTGGTGAACGTCGTCTCAATTTGAGTGCCAAAGTTATTGTCAAATTCAACCGTCACGCCGTCACGGTTTTGATACAGGCATTTTTTGGTTGCGGCAGCGCACACCAATGTTGCGCCGTTGCCGCGTTTCGCCACATAGGTTCCATTAGCAATCTGATCAAATTTATCGACAAAGCGCCCATAGGTAAATGTCACCGGAAACAGCGGCCCCGGAGCAAAGGCATTGTCAATCGTCAGCGTCGGCTCAAGGCCATAGCCCAGATTGATGCCGGAGAAATAAGGCTCAAATCTAAGCTTGCTCTCATCACCGCCAATATCAAGGACGGGCGCTGAGATGTTGAATGTCCCGCTCAATAGATCAACGCCGTTGCCATCAATCTGTTCAAAGGGCCGCTCGACTGACGAGGTGGTCGTTGCTTGTTGCGCGAATGCAGGGGCTGATAAGCCGCTGCAAAGGATCGTTGATATCCAGAGCGCGGCACGAATATGGCGTTCGCGCGATTTGCGTTGTGGTGATGCGACACTGTTTGATTGCGTTGACACGGGCATGTGAGAAACCCCTATATTCTGAATTGGAACGAGACGGAGGCGGTGTGCGCGCGTTATCCGCCGCTAGACGTGCCCTGATTGTCGAGCGGCGGCATCTCACGCTGTTGGATTGCACCACTGCACTGCGACACCGTGCCCGTCACATAGAGCGCGAGTGATGCGCTGGTCGTCGCGCCGCGCGCATCGGTGATGGTGTAGCTCACCGAATAAGCTGTGTTGCGCGTTGGCGGTGCGTAAAAACGGATTGATTGTACGCCCTCTTGCGCAACATAATTGATACCCGATCCGCCAGTAAGCGTCATCGACAGTGGCAGATCGCCCTCAGGATCGGTGTCATTCCCAAGCACATTACGGAGGCCACTTGCATTGCAGGCCACTGATAATGTCGCATCAGCAACGGAGACAGGCGGCTGATTTGAGGCTGGCGGCGGCGGTGGTGGAGGCGGAGGAGGTGGCGGTGTGCCGCCACTCAAACTTACCGTATAGTTTGTCCGATTACCCGCAGTGTCAAACGTCGTGCTACTCGACTGACCGTTATTGACCGTTCCGCTAATCACGCTCTGAACAAGCCGCCCTTGCGTGTCATAGCTATAGGTGACCGTTTCTGTGGCGTTTGCGATGGGTGCGAACATTAGCGCGATCACACTCACCGAGATCAATAAGCTACGCATAAATTCTCCTACGACTGTCGAATCAATTGTGATTCGTTATCAGCGGTTCAGAGAATTTAATTTCCAACATTGCAATGCAGATTCGTAAATGTTTATTTTATCACGCTATAACCATGCGAAATCGCTTGATTTGTGGCGCATATAGCCACCGTTCCCTATGTGTTTCTATATGTGAAGCGGAAGGAATCGATAGGGTGATGTCGTTTGGCGTTGCCTACCCCTCATTCCCCAGCTTAGCGATTGAGGTAACGACACCGCCAGCCCCCCGCGTCGGCCAGACCTTATCGCAATATTCCTGCACCATGAGGACGCTGTTTTGCTGGAGGCGGGCGACCAGTTCATCAAGCCCCAAGCCTTGGAGCATGAACTGGCGGGTGCCAAAGTCGAGGCTGAGCATTTTATCTCCTGTATATTCAACGGCGATGAGGTGGGGATAGGCGATTTCCCAGCCGCACCACAGGCCCGACTTTGGTTCAAAGCGCCGCAGATGGAGCATCATCACGGGACGCCCGCGCCCGCGTTGCAGCACCCACGGCGCGTATTCCGCCGTGTCGCGCGCGAGCGCCATTACGGCTTCGTCGGTGATGTCTTCGGGTGTGAGCGCCGGATGCGGCATGGCACCAGTCGCGTGTACGCGCGCCGGATCAAAGCCATCGTCATAGCCGCCATGCGCCGCGCCACCGCGCGCGCCTTGCGCTTCGCCCGACATAGGATCAGTACCGGGCGGGCGTTCGCGCCGCTTGGCCTCGAACATTTGTCGCCAGTTGGGTGAGTTTTGATTGTCCATGATCATCGCTCCAAATCGTGAGTGGGTGGGGGTTGAGAGTAGTTTGGGTGGTGCGACGCTTCGCGTTGGGCAGGTGCGAGCGCAGCCGATGGCGCGGGTTCGAGCCGTTCAAGCTGACGGTCGAACCATGCAAAGTAGCGCTCAGTGATCTGGGCTGTATTGCCCGCTCCCGCAGCGGGCGGGTCAGAACCCATCTTACGAAAGGCACTTTGCGCGGCCTTCTCGACGGCACGGTAATGCCGCGCCATTTGGTAATGGCCGAAGCGCTCTTTCATCACCCCGTACAAGTCTTTGAGATACCAAGCGAGGCGCAACGCGGGTTCGGGCAGCCGCGACAGACCGCGCTCGAGTAAGGAGCGCCGATCAATCCGCTCGGCTGACCCGGCCTTCTCCAAAGCCGCATTGGCGATATTCTCCCAATCAAGGCGGCATTGCTCAAAATAATCAGGGCTGTTCCAGCTATCCTTGTTGGAAACGACCATGACGGGCCGACCGTCCGCGTGTGTAAGCCCGCTAGGGTCAGGGACCCAGTCATGGCGCGACTTGAGGCCAAAGCCTTCCGACGCCAAGGGCCGCATGGTCAGCAGCACATGGGCATGGGGTTGTTCCTGCCCGTCCGAGGCTATGGTGTTGTGCCAGCACACATCAGCGACCATGCCGTGTGTGACAAAGCTACGGATCAGATAATCGCGCACCAGCGTAATCCGCGCGGCGGGATCAAGCTCACGCGGGATCATAATGCGAAGCTCTCGCGCGGTTTGTGCGTCCTTGCGCTTCTCGCCGTGCTCAACTTCGTTCCAAAGCCGTTCCCGGCCAATGCCCCGCGTCCACTCAGGGGCATCGTCAGGAAAGAGCAGTTCGCGATGTTCGACACCGCCCCGGTTGCGGTAGTCATGTGTGAGGTTCTGCCGTTCATCATGAAGCCGCTCGCCCGCACGGTAGGCGGCAGCCGCCACCACCGAGCGGCCAGCGCTGCGTTTGATGATTTGCATCGACCAGCTAAACAGAGCCATGCGCCACCCGACGGGTTATCCCGTTTCCATCAGTATCTTGGGGTGGGTTGCCGAAGGGTCGCCTCAAAAGGCTTAAGTGTGCACTTATACGTTGCAAGCAACGTGCACCTTGCCAGAGGCTTTTAGTTTCCCCAAGGATAACCGATTGACGCCCAAAAATCCACCAAATTTGGCTTTTGGCAAAGCGATTGCGTGAATGATTCACGGGCTGCACGGGCGCGCGGCGGGTGCCCGCACAGGCAACCCGTGGTTGACTAGCGGACACCGTCAGAAGGCCGCGCGTGAAGGAGTGCGTGGCAATGCTCAGGCAGTTTGCGGTAGCATTGCCGCAGGTCGGGCACGGCGTGGATGGGCCGCACGATGGCGAGCGCGACGAAGCTGTCTTTTGCTTTGGCCGCGCGCTTGGGTAGCGCACGAAACAGCTTCATCAGCAGCAGGGCGACCAGCCCAGCGCCGCCGGTGATCGCCATCCAGCCAAGCGCGAATTTGTAGCTTGGTTGGTCGCTATGGTCGATAAGATAAAGGGTGACGGCAGCGATGATCGCAGCGCCGATCAGATAGCCAAGGATGCGCTTGCCGCGCCCGGAAGGGAGCGGGCCGTCACCCATCGCGTCCCAAGCCAGTTTCCATGTCCGGTACGCGTCAGCCTGTTCAGCCGCACGCATCGTCGCGCTGATCGCAAAGAGCGCGGCAACGCCGAGCGGCCAGATTTGGCTATCATGCGCCCACGCATAGAGCGTGTATGCGCTGCCAGCATATGTTGACAGGGCAATGACGGGGTGCCCGAAGAAGCGGGTTTTGAGGCTTGGCTTGTTCATTGTTTGAAATCCGCAAAGAGGGCGTTGCCGGAGGAGGCGTGGAACAGACGCCCCGCCTGAAACCAGACTGCTGAAATGCGGTTGCCGTTCGCTGGGCCACCTGTTTTAAGCCCACGCGCAAAGAAGCCTGGCTCGATTGAATAATCCATTTGCTCGGAATAGCCTTGGCT